>NZ_JBVVNO010000022.1:0-73285 GCF_056850255.1 Methylomonas sp. Uni0011 | reverse complement strand
ATGCGCTATTGATGGCCATTTGGAAGCGTAAACCGGCACAAGGCTTACTCTGGCATACCGACCGAGGGAGCCAATATGCTTCGGAAAGCCACCGGGCGCTATTGAAGCAACACGGCATTTGCCAGAGGTATGGAAACGCTTTATTAGCCGCAAACCTCCACCTCAAACTCCGTCCCTTTCACTGCGGTAACTTTGACTTTGGTGCCCACCGGGCTATCCGGGCCGCGAACTGTCCAGATCGTGTCGTCGACTTTGACTTTGCCGTGGCCGTTTTCGATCGGGGCGATCAGATTGAAAGTGCGGCCGACGTATTGGGCGCCGCGCCGATTCAATAACGGGTGGTCGCTAACGTCCGTGGCGCGGTTGCGGGCGTATCGGCGCCAGGCCAGTACCGACGATACCGCCAGCAGCGAAAACAGCAAGACCTGGACGTTGAACGTGGTTGCTTCGATCAGTAGCACCACGGAGCCGACGATGAAGGCAGAAACCGCCAGCCACAGAAAAAAGAAGCCGGTGGCCACAATTTCCAAAGCCAGAAAGCCGACCGCCAGCACCCACCAGTACCAAAATACGATGTCTTGTTCCACCATGTTCAGCCCTTCTTCTGCAAGGCTTCTTTAGCCAGCTCGCCGATGCCGCCCAAAGCGCCGATCACGCTGGAGGCCTCCAGCGGCATGAACACCAATTTGCTGTTATTGGCGGAGGCGACGTCTTTCAAGGATTCGATATATTTTTGGGCGACGAAGTAATTGATGGCCTGTACGTCGCCTTTGGAGATCGCTTCGGACACCATCAGCGTGGCGCGGGCTTCCGCTTCCGCCAGGCGTTCGCGGGCCTCGGCGTCGCGGAACGCGGCTTCCTTACGGCCTTCGGCTTCCAGAATCTTGCTTTGTTTCAAACCTTCGGCTTTCAGGATTTCCGCCTGACGCAGGCCTTCGGCTTCCAAAATTTGGGCGCGTTTTTCCCGCTCGGCTTTCATCTGCCGCGCCATCGAATCGACCAAATCCTTGGGCGGCGCGATGTCTTTGATTTCGATCCGGGTGACTTTGATCCCCCACGGCGAGGTAGCATCGTCGACGACGGTCAACAGGCGAGCGTTGATTTCATCACGGCGGGACAGCAGTTCGTCCAAATCCATCGAGCCCATCACGGTGCGGATGTTGGTCATCACCAGATTGATGATCGCGACGTCCAGATAATTGACTTCATAGGCGGCCTTGGCGGCATCCAGGATTTGATAGAACACCACGCCGTCGACCCGCACCATCGCGTTGTCCTTGGTGATGACTTCCTGCGACGGCACGTCCAACACTTGCTCCATCATGTTCAGCTTGCGGCCGATCTGGTCGATGATCGGCACGATAATGTTCAAGCCGGGCGTCAAAGTCGCGGTATATTTACCGAAGCGCTCGACGGTATATTCCATCCCCTGGGGGACGGATTTGACGCTCATGAACACCATCAGTATGGCAAACACCAGTAACACGGTTACAAACAAGCCAAAGCCGCCCATAGCGCCTCCTAAATTTGAAGTTTATTTTTGTTTATTGCCAACGTTTGGTCGGCTAATAATAATGTATGTCCCTTTAACTTGCTGGAAACAGGACCCGGATACATGAATACCTTGATCTACTACAGTTTTAACGTGATGATCCTCGCGGTGGTGATTTTGATCGTCGGGATGTTCAAGCCCAAGTGGATTCTGTTGTGGATGGATAAACCGGGGCGGTTGCCGGTAATCGCCATTGCCGGCGCGATTTTCATGGCCGCCGCAGTGATGTTCGGCGAGGGTAACAAGCAATTACAGACTGAAAAAGCCAAGCAGGCTCAATCGCAGCCTCAGCAAAAAGCCAAGGAAGAAGTGCCGGATCTTCATTAAGCTCTCGCTCAAACCCGCAAGCCGCGAACCAGCGCTTTCAAGACCTGCAAGTCTTCGGCCGAAGTGCAAGGTTCGTAGCGCAGACGGATAAAAACCGTTGCAATCCGTTCGATTGCGTCAGCCAAGTCCGGCCGCGCGCTCTTGGCGCGTTGCGCCAGGGTCTGCGGGCCGTCGCCGGGACCGAAGTCGACGCCGGCCTGGCGCAGTTTGTCGCAAAACTGGCGGTAGGCCAGCAATACCGGGTCGCGCCGACGTCGGTTCGGCCTTAACAACCGCCAGGCCAACACGCCTCCTAACCCGCCCACGCTGAGCACCAGCCAATAACCCAGCTTGACGAAGTCGTCGATACCCAGGCTTTGCAACAAAGCCTGTTGATTGGCGGTATCGTAGTTGATGACCCAGCGCTGCCATTGGTAATCGACGTTCTGCCACAGTTGCCGGCTGCGTTGTAGCCAGGTCAAGGTTTTGGCATCGAGTTGAATCGGGCTGAAATTCACAGCACCGCTGGCGATCTGCAAATCAACGTTCACGCTTTGTTCGATCCGTTCCGGGGCTATCGCGGCGGTCGGGTCGAAACGCACCCAGCCCTTACCGTCCAGCCAGACTTCGGCCCAGGCATGGGCATCGGCTTGGCGGATTTCCAGAAAACCGCCTAGCGTGTTAAAGCGGCCGCCTTGGTAGCCGCCGACCACCCGCGCCGGGATTTCGGCGGCCCGCAGCAGATAAACGAAAGCCGTGGCGTAATGGCTGCAAAACCCGGCGCGGCGTTCGAACAGAAACGTGTCGACCGGATGCTCCGGCATCGGCTCCGGATTCAAGGTATAGCGAAAATTTTCGCGGTGGAAGTGCTGCATCAAATTAGCGATCAGCACCTCCGGCGATGTCTCGCTGCCGCGCAACTGGGCGATCAGATTGCGAATTTGTTCGGAAGGCTTGCCGGGCAATTGCAAGTTTTCCCGATTCTCGGCCGGGTTGATGTCGCCGGTGTTGTAGACCGGCATTGATGAAATCCGATATTCGGCGCGGTCGCCGGGATCTTTGTTGGTGGTTAACTGGTACAACTCGTTGCGGCGCAGGCCGGCGCTGAATGTGCTCGGCAATTCCAAAGCAAACACCCAGTTTTGTTTTTGCGGTTCCATCATTAAGGTGTAAGCGTAAGTCTTGCCGCTGAATGTCGGCTGATCGGGATTGGTCGCGCGGAACAAGGCCGGCGCCGCCTTCCAGGCCGAGCCATCGAAAAAGCTATAAACCGGGCCGCGCCAGTAACGCTGGGCCGGCGGCGGTAGATCGCCGTCGAACTTGACCCGAAATACCAGTTCGGGGGACAGGCTCAATTCGGCGATCGAGCCCGGTTCCAGCGTATCGCTCAAGCCGCTTTTGGCTTGATTGTCGGCATCCAGCCAACTCCAGCGCGGCGCTTCCAGCCTGGGAAACAACACAAACAACACCATGGCAATCGGCAGACTTTGCAGAATCAGCGTCGCGGCGGTTTTCAGGGCCGGAACGGTTTGTGGTGAAACGCTGTTTTGGGTGATCAACGTCGCCAACAGCACTGCGCAGACCAGCACAATGTAAAGCGCCATCAAAATGCTTTCTTCGTACAAAAACTGGGTTGCGGCGACTATGAAGGCCAGATAGACGATGACATACACATCGCGCTTGCCCTGAATTTCCAGTAACTTCAGTCCCAGCGCTACGACAAACAACGCGGTGCCGGCGTCGCGGCCGAAAATGCCGCGGTGCTGGCTATAGACCAAGCCAATTCCGGCCAACGTCAAGCCAAACAAGGCCAAACGATTCGGCAACCAGTCCGGCCGGCTTATCGCCAACAACCGCCAAAGCCAGGCCAAGCCAAAAAAACCAATCAACAACGGCGGAACATGCCAGGCATGCGGCAAGGTAATCAGGCCGATCGAACCCGATATGAACCATAACAGGCGGGAGGAGGGTTGGCCGTTCATGCTCAAAACAGGGCCAAGGCTTGCAGACATTGGCGGTAGTGGGCCGCGCCGGTATCGGGCTGTAGGCGTAGATTGGGCAGCACCAGCCCGTAGCGCAATCCGGCTTTTTCCGCATCGATGATCCAGCGGCAGAGTTGACTGAGGCGTTCCTCGCGGTTGTGTCCCGGCGCCTGTTGATAGTCCAGCCATAGCTCGTTGGAACCGGCGCCGGCGTATTGCTTGCTGAAGACGCCCTGGCCCTTGGCGAACGTTTTCCAATGAATCTGCCGAATCGCATCGCCGCGTTGATAAGGGCGCAAGCCGTAAAATTCGTCGCCCTGACGCCGGCTCTGCCCCTCGGCGACGGCACCGTCGTCGCTCTGTGGAAACGGCAATTGCCGCTTGGCCGGTTTGGGATAAACCAGCAACGGGCTGTCGAATCGCAGCGGCGCCCAGGCTCGAAACAATCCCAACGGATACAGGCTGGATACCGTCAATGTCTGCGGTTGCAGCCAGCCGCGGCGAACTGTCGCTTGATACAAAGTTGCGGTTTGGGTTTCGGCCGGCGCCAGGCTGATAGTCAGCTCGGTTTGCAAATGTAGTTGGACGGCAAACCGGCTGAGCCGGCCGGGATTACTGATCTGAAAATTAAAGGCTCCCGCCTGGCCGGCAAACACGGCCGGTTGTCGGCCGGCCCTGACGATCAACCCGGCCAGGGCTTTGAAGCTGTGCAAAATCGCGACAAAAAAAATGCTGGCTAACAAAAAGCCCAGTAAATAAGCCAGGTTATTGCTGTAAACGAAGCCGATCAACAGCAGCAACAGGATCAGCAGGACGAACCCCAAGCCACGCTGGGTCGGCAAGATAAAGATTCGGCGGTGGCCCAGCGTGATCGGGCCGGCGGCTGGCGCTTCGCCCTGGAAAAACCGCGACAGGCGAAAGCGGTCCGGTAACGATAACGCCGCCGTGTTCAATGAACCGGCACTTGCGCCAGTATCGGCGCGACGATGCCGACCGAATCGCTGGAACCGGCATTCAAGCGGTGGCCGGCCACTGCCGGTAGCACGGCTTGCACATCTTCCGGTAGCACCGCGTGGCGCTTATCGATAAAAGCCCAGGCTTTGGCGGCGGCCAGTAAGCCCAGGCCGGCACGAGGCGACAAGCCGTTGACGAAATCGGGCGACTGCCGGGTGTAAGCCAGCAGGGCTTGTAAATAATCCAGCAAAGCGGGCGAGGCGTGTACGCCAGCCGCCGCTTGTTGCAACTCGACCAGCTGCGTCGGGCTCAGGGCTTCGGGCAGCTTATTAATCAATAGATGGCGGGGTTGGCCGGCCAACAATTCGCGCTCGGCCTGACGGCTGGGATAGCCCAGTTCTATCCGCATCAGAAAACGATCCACTTGCGATTCCGGCAACGGAAAGGTGCCGATTTGATTGGCCGGATTTTGGGTCGCAATCACGAAAAACGGCTGCGGCAAAGCATAGGTTTGGCCCTCCACGGTTACCTGGCGCTCTTCCATCGCTTCCAGCAACGCACTCTGCGCCTTGGGTGTGGCACGATTGATTTCGTCGGCCAGTATCATTTGTTTGAAGATCGGGCCCGGGTGAAAGCTGAATTGTTGCTTATGGGTGTCGAATACCGTCGAGCCGATGATGTCGGCCGGTAAGATGTCGCTGGTAAATTGAATCCGCTGGTATTCCATGCCGAATAGTCGCGCCAAGGTGTGCGACAGCGTGGTTTTGCCGACGCCGGGAATGTCTTCGATCAGCAAATGGCCCTTGGCCAGCAGGCAACAAACCGCCAGCTGAATTTGGCGTTCCTTGCCCAGAATGATCTGGTTGGCGGCGGCGAGTAGCCTGTCGAGAGCAAAGTCCATCGCGAGATTCATGGCAGAAATGTCGATGTCTCGAGTATAGACCAGCTTGGTTGCGCCGGCAGGAGCTTCGTTGTATAAACCAAAAGGCCGGCACCGGCCGGACTAAGCCATGCAGCACCGCTGCGGAGACTGAAATGAAAGAATATCAAGACGTGCGCGACCAACTGCTGAATATGCTGGAAGATCTCGACGACCGGCTGGGCAAGATTACCGCCGATGTGAAGCACGCCGAGCATCCGCTGGATAAGGATTTCTCCGAACAAGCCGTCGAAACCGAAAACGATCAAGTGCTGGATGCCTTGGGTAATGCGGCCCGCGACGAAGTCGAAAAAATCAAACAGGCCATTATCAGAATCGATGCCGGCACGTATGGGGTTTGTGTCAGCTGCGGCGAACCGATTCGGCAGGAGCGGCTGGCAGCGCTGCCGTTCGCCAACCAATGCCTGCGTTGCGCCGAACGCAGCCAGAGCCGGCAATAGTCCGTTCCAGCTACGGCCGATCCCGGCTAGCGGAGGATTTTGCTGCAGCTATCGGCGGCACACGTCAGAGCGCTGCCACGGAAAATCCGAACCACTCGTCCAGAATCTGGTGCACGTCGTCGACGCCGACTTTGTCTAAGGCCGAAAACAGCTGCAAGCTCACGACAATATCGACCCGGCTCAACTCCTTCTGCACTTGTAGCAACGTGGTTTTAGCCGCGCCGAATTTGAGTTTGTCGGCCTTGGTCAACAAGATATGCAGCGGTAATTTGCGGTGTTCGCACCACTCGACCATTTGCCAGTCGAAGTCGGTCAACGGATGGCGGATATCCATTACCAACACGATGCCGCACAAAGCTTGGCGTTGGTTCAGATAGGTTTCCATCATTTTCCGCCACTCTTGTCTCATCGCTTCGGGGACTTTGGCGTAACCGTAACCGGGCAAATCCACCAGTTTTCGCTCTGGGTCGATTTCGAAGAAATTCAACAATTGAGTGCGGCCGGGTGTCTTACTGACTCGGGCGAGGGCATTCTGTTGTACCAGCGTATTGATCGCGCTGGATTTACCGGCATTGGAACGGCCGGCGAACGCAATTTCCTTGCCCTGATCCGGCGGCGCATCCTTCAGTTTGGGGGCGCTGTTGATGAACTTGGCCTGGTGGTAGATCGGATTCATCCAGTCTCGCTTACAGTGATTAAATCGGTTAGAATCCGGCCATTATAGCGCTTGGCGGCCGACGGCCGCGTGCTTTGTGCCGATCAACCTTTCCTGAGCAGGGGCCCATAATGATAAGAAAATTGCTGACTGTTTCCATCTCTTTGGCGTTGGCGTCCGCCGCCGGTTATGTCCACGCCCAAGGCAACGCCAGCGCCGGCAAGGCCAAGGCCGCCAGTTGCGCGGGTTGCCATGGTGAAGACGGTAACAGTACCATGCCAAGCTTCCCGAAGTTGGCCGGCCAGCACCAGGGCTATCTGGTGAAGCAATTGCAGGCCTTTAAGAACGGTAGTCGAATTGCGCCTATGATGGCGCCGTTGGCGGCCGGACTGGACGATCAAACCATTCAGGAAATCGCCGCTTACTACGCCGGCAATAAAATCTCCGCCAATCCTGCTCCGGTTTTGCCGGCCAGCGACGACGATGATGACGCTCCGGCCAAAACCGACGAGCAGAAAAAAGCCGAGTTGGCGGCATTGATCGCGCAGGGCAGCGATTTGTACCGCAACGGCAATTTAAGCCGGGAAGTCTCGGCTTGCGTGGCGTGTCACGGCCCTTATGCGGAAGGCAACAAACCGGCCTCGTTCCCGTCGCTGCATTCGCAACATGCCGATTATCTGATCAAAACCCTCACCGATTTCAAAACCGGCGCCCGCAGCAACAATCGGGAAAACATGATGCACATGATTGCCACCAAGATGACCGATGAGGATATCAAAGCGGTTTCTTATTACATCTCGACGATGAAATAAGGCCATCGAAGCCGATTGTCGGGATTATTTTTTACGGAGAACTTTGATGCTAAAAATTATTGCGTTGCTGGGGCTGTTCGGTTTTGCCACGTTGGCGAATGCGGAAGGCGGTTATGATCCGGTCTCGCCGGCGCAACCGGTGCAAAATCCGGCTAAAGTCGAAGTTATCGAGTTTTTCTGGTACGGCTGCCCGCACTGCTACAGTCTGGAGCCGGCAATGGTGGAGTGGCTGAAAACCAAGCCGGCCAACGTCGAATTTATCCGCCAACCGGCGGTGTTCAGCGAGCTGTGGGGCAAGCACGCTAAAGCTTATTACACCGCAGAAGCTCTGGGTGTATTGGATAAGGTGCATGCCGACCTGTTCAACACCGTCCAAGCAGCGCTTCGAGACAAAAAGCCGGCACTAACAGACGAAGACGACTTGGCGAAATTTTTTGCCGCCCACGGCGTGAAAGAGGAAGATTTCCGTGCCGCCTACAGCTCGTTTCTGGTCGACGCCAAATTGCGCCAGGCCGAATCGATCGGGCCGCGCTACGGCATTACCGGCGTGCCTTCTCTGGTGGTCAACGGCAAATACAAGGTGACCGCGCAGTCGGCCAAATCACAGGCCAATATGCTTAACGTGGTCAACCAGCTGATCGCCCAGGAAAGCCCCCAAAAATAAGGCTGCAACAGCCTTGGCAGCTTCCGGCAGGGACGCGGAAGCCGTCCCCGTCGCAATTTTAGCCATAGGCTATACTTGGCCCGATGAAAGTTTCGATATTGAGGCGGAGTTCATGGTTTTTTTCAAAAACAAGGAAGAAGGGCCGGAAAAGTGGAAGGAGAAATATCTCCGGCTTTTGGATGAGCAGGAACAAAGCGAAAAGCAGTTCAAAGCCAACGAAGAATTACTCTGCAAAACCATCGTCCGTTTTGCGTTAGCGGTGAAAGGGCTCAACCGGCAGTTAGACCCGCATTTGAACCGGATCCGCAATTTGTTGAAAAGCGGTCTGCAAAGCCAACAGCTACAACAGGAATTGGCTGCCTTCTCGGCCGCGTTGGCCAAATTGGAAGATTCGGCGGAAACCAATTTTGCCGATGCCGGCTTGTTATTCGAATTTCTCGGCAAACAATACCCGCCGTTGCAACTTCGCTTCGACCACGTTCGCGACGATTACGAAAACCGCCGGTTTAATAACAACCAAGGATTGTTCTTGGCGCTGTTGGAACTGATCGAAGCCGAAAACAAAGCTCAGGCGCTGCCGGCTCTCGGTATAGAGCTGCCGGCCGGCGACATCGATGTCGATGCGATCCACATTCAGTTGATACGCTTGCTGGACAATGCCGAGATCCCGTCGTTTTTCGCGGCGGACGCCGAGCGATTGAAACAGCGGATCCAGACCGAACGGCAGCCTTTGGGTCGGGTGTTCGACGATACCATCAGTCTGTTGCTGTCGATAAAAAGCCATCTGGAAGCCGAGCAGCGCGAAATGGCGGTATTTCTGGCCGCGTTAACCGAACAGTTGACGGAGCTTGGCATCAGAGCCACCGGCGTCAACTTGGCCGCCGAAAACAGTTTGAAAAAACGTAACCTGTTGGATCGCACCGTATCCGAACAGATTCAGGAATTGAAGGAAAAGGCCGAAAATGCCACCCAATTGGAACCGCTGAAGCAAGTCGTCAGCAGCCGGCTCAGTACCATCAGCGAGCAAATTCAGGAACACAATCGCCGGGAACAACAGGAACGCGATCGGGTGAGTCAAGAAATGCAGGCCTTGGCAAATAAATTGAAAGAAATGGAAACCGAATCCGGCGAATTGCGTTCGCGACTGGATGTCGCCCAGCAGCGGGCAACCCGCGATCCATTGACGGGTTTGCCGAATCGATTGGCTTTCGAAGACCGGCTCGCCGACGAAATCGCGCGTTGCAAGCGGCACAAGTCGCCGCTGACGATGATCGTCTGGGATGTGGATTTGTTCAAGGCTATCAACGACACTTACGGTCATAAGTCCGGAGATAAGGCGTTAGTCATTATCGCCAAGTTATTGACCGAACATTGCCGGCAAACCGACTTCGTTTCCCGTTTCGGCGGTGAAGAATTCGTCATGTTATTGCCTGACACCAATGCCGCGGCCGGACTGCAAGTCGCCGAAAAGCTGCGTAATACGGTACAAGGCTGCAGTTTCAACGCCAATGGCAACAAAGTGAACATTACCCTGTCCGGCGGCTTGAGTCAGTACCGGGAAGGCGATAGCACCGAGGCTTTATTCGAACGTGCCGATGCCGGTTTGTATCAGGCCAAGCATTCCGGTCGGAATCGTTGCGTCGTGGTTTAGAGCGATTGTACGATGGCAATTCAGTCCCCTTATTCCGCCCCGGTCGATATCGAAAAATTTCTGTATAAGTTGGTGATCCAGCTTTTGATTTTCAGCCAAGGCAGCCACAAATTACTGGAGCCGCATCTGGTGACGATCGGCGCTAGATTGCGCAGCGGCGCAAATTTGCATGACTTGTTGCAGGAGCTGCAAGCCGTGTCGAAAACGTTGTTACAAATATCCAAGCAAGCCAAAGAAGAGCCCGGAAGCGATAGTTCGGCCGCTGCCCAGCATGACTATGTGTTTCAACGCCTGGAGGAACTGTTAGGCGAAGCTGAGGTGCCGCGGAGATTTCAGCAGCAGACTACGCTGCTCCGGCAACGCGTCCACGCCAGACAAACCGGGCAAGCGTATAAACGCGTAATCGACTCGGCGATCGAGTTGTTGTTGAACATCAAGGACTATGGAGCTTCCGAGAAAAAGGATCTTGATCTGTTTCTGGCCGACTTGACCGATCAACTGGGCGAAATCGAGCAACAGGCCGAAACCGCCAGCAAAGCCAACAAATTGTCGATGGACAATCGCAACGACCTGAGCGAAAGAATTTCGCGGCAGGTCGGTGATTTGAAGGACTCTGCACAATCGGCGCAAGGACTGGCCGAGTTGAAAACCCACACCAGCGAGCACCTCGACCGCTTACTGGAACAATTGCTCGAACACAAGCAGATGGAAGACTTGCGCCAGCTCGAAGCGCAGCAGGAAATCGAGATCATGACGCAAAAATTGCAGGCCTTGGAAACCGAGACCGAGACTTTGCGCACCAAGTTGAAAATCGAGCACGACAAAGCAATGTGCGATTCGCTGACCGGGTTGCCCAACCGTTTGGCTTACAACAACAGGGTGGAAATGGAAACGAATCGCTGGAAGCGCTACAAGGAGTCGTTGGCGTTGGTGATTTGGGATATCGACCATTTCAAGCAGATTAATGACAATTACGGCCACAAAGCCGGCGACAAGACTTTGGCTTTGGTCGGTCAATTATTGTCAAGCAACTGTCGGGAAACCGATTTCGTCGCCCGATACGGCGGCGAAGAGTTTGTGATGCTGATGCCCAACACCCCTGAAGACCAAGCCCTGGAAGTCGCAGACAGCATTCGCAGTATTGTGCAGCATTCCGGATTTCATTCCAACGGCGAGGAAATCAATTTAACCTTGAGTTGCGGCGTCAGCGAATTCAAGGAAGGCGACCAGCACGAAGACGTTTTCGTTCGAGCCGACCAAGCGTTGTACCGCTCCAAACAACAGGGCCGAAACCGTTGTACTTTATTCACCGACGATCTCGGCTAGGGGCGCGGCAAGCGCCCGCCTGCGCTATCTAACGTAATTGCCGGGCGGCAAGGCGGGATTAGTTGAAAAAGAAAGGGTAGCGGGCGGAACGGTAAGGCCGGGTAGCGGCCATACAGCGATCGAACACGGTAATTGCTTGGTCGCAGGAAATCACTTCTTGCTGACTGTCCAAAATGTAGTGGGCCAAATTCAAAATGCATTTCCAATGCCGGCGATCGTCGATAATGCGGAAGGCTTCGGCCAGTAATTCCTGCATTTTCTTTTCGCGCTCGGCCCTGGATGAAATGAAGTGCTCCAAATAGCTTGAGGCGGTCTCCAGATCGCTGTATCCGCCGTAGTTGTGCAGCGCGTTGAAATTAATCAGGTTGAGATTGAACACCTCGTCGTCGCGGATTGCCACGTATTTGGCTTCGGCTAACGGGCCGGCCAGCAGATTCACGACATCGGCTTCGTAAGCTCTTTGGCAACTGTGCTGTTGATGTTCTGCAAGTAATGAAAAACTTTCGACGACGGCGATCGGCAGGTTTTGGATCAGATTACCATCCACCACTTTGGCAAAGAACTGGTCTTTACCCGCTCCGGGGCGTTGGACATGGATTTCGAAAAACACGGGAGGTAATTGCTTTTGCCGGTTGCCAAGGTAAATGGCCGCTGCGTGGCCGGCTTCGTGAAAAGCGGTGCGTAAGTCCAATTCGTCCGGATGCACGAAAGTGGACGTCGAAGAATGGTAGTTTCTTTCCATAATGACAACCTCGTCCAAAAAAAGATGCGGCGCAAGGCCGCATTGAGGAAGGATATTAAAACTCTTTACCCTTTAGGAGAGGGAGCGCATACATAAGAGTTGCATATAGTTTACTGGCGGGCTAGGGATTTGAGAATGTGACAAATTGCCGCGCGGCAAACTGTCGCTCGATATTGAGGCTTGGAAAACATCGCGCCGAGGGCACGGTTTCGGCAGCAGTAGTATCTAGCATTAGCGATCAGCGTTCTGCGGTTTGTCGAACCAAAACAGTAACGACAGCACCGCCAGATAAATCAGCCAAGTCGCTAATTGCCGGTTGTTCAGCGTGTAACTTAGCGCGACCGGCAAACCTTCGGCGATGCCGGGATGAGCCTGGATGAAATCCCGGCCCACCATAAATGCCAGGCTTTCGCCGACCACCATTCCGGCAATTGCGAAACACAGCAAGTAGGCGACGACACGGCTATGTTTGAGGCCTGATTCCCAGCCTATCAACTGATCGAACGCCAGCAAGCCGCCGTTGGATTTCCCAGGTCCCAACCATCGGGACACGATTAGCGCGACCAAGCCGAAAACCGGAACCGAAAACTGTTCGATCGGGAAGCTCAGATAGCGGCCATTGACTGCCAGGCCGTAAGTTTTGTACAGCGCCAAGCCGACAAACAGTAAGTATCCTGTCCGCAATGCCTTTGCCAGCTCCAGCGATCCGGGGCGGCCGGCCAGGATCTGCTGCACCCGGCCAAGCAACAACCCGGCCATTGCCGCGTTGGCCAACACTATTAACAAGGTGTACAACCTTTGCCAGTCGCTGTAGCTGGTATACCAAAGGAAATCGGCCAGCGTGACCAAACAGGCGCTGAAGGTCTGAATCGTCGCCAAAACCAGCAGCATCCCCCGCCAAGGCAAGGCTTGCAGCTTGTTAAAAAAGACTCCAATCACCGCCAAGCTAAGCAATGTGGCCGCCGCCAAGCGCCATGTCCAGTTCGGAGTTTCCAGCACCGGTCCGGTTAACGGAAATACCGGTTTGCGGGAAGCCGAGAACAGGCCCCAGTTAGCGCCGACCACGCCTTCCAACTCGCTTTTCCAGGGCTGATTGAAGGCTTCGACAATGTTGTAATCGAAATTATGGCGCTGGGCGACCTGGATCATGCCGCGGATGAACTTGGCTTCGTTCACCACGCTCGGTACGGCCAGGCCCCGCTGGCGACCGGCACTGGGCCAGCCGGACTCGCCGATCAGAATCGGTTTGCCGGGGGCGATGCCGCGCGCTTCGTCTTCCACTTGTTTGACGATTTTCTCCAAATGTTGCGTCGCATTTTCCACCGAGATCGGCTCGTCCTCCCAATAGGGCAGAATATGAATGGTGATGAAATCGACCTCGTTGATCAGTTGCGGATGCTTCATATACATCGACCAGACGTCGGCATAAGACACCGGTTGCTTGACCGCCTGCTTCACGGCGCGGATGTAACCGATCAGCCGATCGACATCCATTTCGCCGCGCAACAAAACTTCATTGCCGACGATGACCCGTTTCACGACATCGGGATTCGCGTTCGCTGATTTGATCAAGGCTTCCATTTCCCGTTGGTTGTCGAGATAAATCGCATCGATCCAACAACCCTGAATCATCTGCAAACCGTATTTCCGTGCCAATTCGGGCGTGGGTTGCATACCGCCCAGGCTGGAATAGGTGCGGATGGTTTCGGTTTTATCCGCCAATAAACGCAAATCCTCATCGACGTGTTCGGGTAGCGGAAACTTTGCCAGCAACGGATTGAAGCCTTCGCGGAACGGCGCAAACGACAGACTCATCAACTTGCCGGCCGGAACGTCGGTGCCGGCATCCTGCGGGAGGTTACTGAGCCAGGCATAGCCGCCGTGAACTGATAAAATTAGGATCAAACAAAGCAGGAGTCGGAGGCTGGGCATAATGTCGCGTGCTGAATTAACGGGCAAATATTTTGTCCGACGATTAGCAAAAAGCGCCGGTTATGGAATTATAAGGCATAGCTGCTTCGCCCGATTGCAAGGTTTTCTCGGCTGGCGAACCGAGCCGCCTCGGCGGCAAAATTGTTAAATAATTTCTGTACTTTACCCATGGGTTCTGGTTACAGTATCGCGCTTTTTCTGATGTTCGGATGCCCTGTCGAGCTATCCGCTAATTTGTCTGTTTTATGAGGTTTTGTATGCATAAAAAGGTTATCCCCATGCTGTGTGGCGCGATGTTGCTGTCCGGTTCGCACTGGGTTTTGGCGGCGGCGGACAAGCTACCGGCAAGTACTAACGTCAAATTGGGGGCGGCAGAAGAGTTTTGTTCAGAATTTACCGATCCGAAATGGCGCGAGGCGCAAGTGATCGACGGTGTGGAAATTCAGGAGTCGCGGATGTGCAATCCGGACAACCCTGCCGAGATCGCTGCGTTTGTAAAAGGTACCAACAATATTTCCATGGCGACCCTGATGGAAACCCAGTTGGCCGCCGATGCGATCACCGTCAGCAACGACATGGACGGCGACGGCGATCCGGACCATTACATCATCAAGCTGGAAATCGCCGAGCTCAACGGCCATTCGCCGGACATGAAGGAACCGACCACGACTTTCGACATTGCCCCCGGCATTCAGCCCACGTTCTGGGTTTATGCGCCCAAAACCCGTGACATGTCGACTCTGAGCCTATACGAACCGGTGGCAAATCCGCTGTTGCGTGCACCGTCGCCGGTAATCCGCGTAGAGCAAGGCGACATCGTTTGGATTGTGTTGGAAAACAGTCATTACTTCCCGCATTCGATTCATTTGCACGGTATCGACCATCCTTACATGGACCATGGCGGCGAAGGCAACGACGGCGTCGGCCAGACCGGGCAAATGGACGTGATGCCGGGCCAAAGCAAAACCTATGTCATCAAACCCCGTCAGCCGGGCACGATGTATTACCATTGCCATGTTCAGCCCCACACGCATATTCCGATGGGGTTGCAAGGTATTTTTGTGGTGGAAGAAAACCGCCCGAATAACTGGGTCCAGGTGTTTAACGTCGGCGCCGGCCAAGTCCGCCATCCATCGGTAGCGGTCAAGGAAAAATACGCGGGCGAATACGATCTGCACTACCAATCCGCGGACAAGGAGCTGCATGAAATGGTGCGTTCCGCTAACGATCCGCGGATTATCGCCCGGCGCATGAATCAGGAATACGATATCACCGAAGCCAAGCCGGATTACTTCATGCTCAACGGCCGCTCGTTCCCGTACACTTTACGCGAATCGTTGATCCTGATGGAAGAGAACAAAAAGGTCAAAATACGCGTCCTGAACGGCCACGAGGAAGAGTTCGCATTGCATATCCACGGCCATAAACCGATGGTGACGCATTACGACGGCGTCGATAACGGCCCCTCTTCTTATATCAAGCGCGACGTGCATGGCATGGTGCCGGCACAGCGACTTGATCTGGAACTTAGCGGCGTCGACGACGGCTTGAATAGTTTCGGCCAAGGCGTTTGGATGTTTCACGACCATGTCGAGAAATCGTTCACCACCAACGGTATCGGCGAAGGTGGCGACATTAGCTTGGTGGTTTACAAAGGCTACATGGATGAGCGCGGCATCCCCAAAGTTCACGGCATGAGCTTGGCGCCTTATTTCACCAAGGAATTCTGGCAAGGCAAATTCCCCGCTTGGCAGGATTACGATGCCTGGAAAAGCCTGGGTTTACCGGACATTTCCAACAAGAAACAAGCTGCATTCGTACCGCCACCGCCTGCACCGGCTAAAACCGATGTCGCTGGGCAACCGGCGTCCGCGGAACAATCGTCATTTTTCGGCCAATTGGTTACCGGCCTGATTTTAGGCGGTTTGGCTTATGTCGGTTTTGCCAATCGGCAACGTATCCTGGATTTATTCGGGAAAAAGTAATCCGCACTAGCCGCTAAACACGCCGGTGTCGAGCTTGTCTCGGCACCGGCGTTTTGTTTTCAGCCGATGTAATATTGGCGCATCATGCCCAAATCTTCGTGCTCCAGATTGTGGCAGTGATACAGGAATAAGCCCTTGTAATCCTGGAACGGCTTGATGATGTTCACCTCTTCTCCCGGCATCACCAATACCGTATCCTTCCAGCCCGAATCGATAAACCCGTCTTTCACCGTTGCATAGTCTGCGGCTTTGGTATTTGCACCGTTGCGGGACAGGATCTGGTACTGCTGGCCATGCAGGTGTATCGGATGGGCCATTTCCATCATCATGCCCCCCATTCCGCCCATGCCCCTGCGGTCCGATTCCGCGCCGCCGCGCATGCCGCCCATCCGGCCCATGCCCATACCGCCGCTGTGTTGGCCGTCCGCGCCACCATGGTCGTGGAAGATTCTGATTTTTTTGATCGAGCCCAGCGCCACTTTCTCGTAATCCATGACCCTGTCCATCGAGAACGAAAGTCCGTTCAATAGCGGCCGCATATGGCGAATCGACAAAGCTATCGGAATCGGGTTGTCCCGGTTGTCGACATTGGCTTCGCTTAGGCGCTGCAACGGCACCAGGGTTTTCGGCAACTTCGGCGAGTCGGCAACTTTTTCGCTGACCTTGAACGCCGCGATCGGAAATTTCGCGCCCTGCGCCAACTTGCCATGCATCATGCCCATGCCGCCATGCATCCCCGGCAAGGCGCCGGAATAGGCCAGGCTGTTTAGGGTCAAGCGCGTGCCAACGGCTCTGCCGCTGAAATCCAGCCACAAATCGACCCGCTCGCCCGGAGCCAGCATGATGTAGGGCCGGGTTTCCGGCTGCGCCAGCAATCCGGCATCGGTACCGATCGCTGTCAATGGCGTGCCGTCGTCCCAACCGAGTTTGTAGATTCTGGAATTGGAGCCGTTGACGGCACGAAACCGGTATGCGCGGGATTTGACGTTGAATTCGGCCTGCGGTTTGCCGTTGACCAATATCGTGTCGCCCAAAAAGCCCATCATCCGCTCCGGCATCGCCTGCAGATATTGCAATTGGTTTCGCTCGTCGAAACGCCGGTCTTGAATGACAAGCGGCAGATCGAATTCGCCGCGCGGCAAATCGAGCTTGGCTTCGTCGGCGTCGTTGACCACGATCAAGCCGGCCAAACCGCGATAAACTTGTTCGGCGGTCAAGTCGTGGGCGTGCGAATGGTACAAACTGGTGCCTGCCCGATTCCGTACTTCGAATTCGTAAACGTATTGCTCGCCGGGCTGTATCGAATACATCGGGTGGCCGTCGCTGTGCTGCGGCACATGCAGACCGTGCCAATGAATGATGGACGGTTCCTGCAGGCGGTTATTGAAAAATATCCGTACCTTCTGGCCCTGCTGCAAGTTTAGGATCGGGCCGAGATAATTGTCCGGCAGTGTCCGCAATGTGCTCGCCGGCCCCTTTAAAAGCGAGGCGCTGTAGGTTTGTACCCGTGTGGCCGGGCCGTCTGCAAAAACGCGTACTTGCGACGTTTGCGCGGAAAACTCGATTTCGACATCGGCATTAAATCCCGGCGTGGCTTTGCGCAGCAGGCTGCTGCCGGTCGCCGCCGACAATCCAGGCAGCGCCGCGAAGGCTGCTCCCGCTGCCGAAGTCTGCAAAAACCGCCGTCTGCTGTGGTTGGTTTGATGCGTCATTTTCCTCTCCCCCTGTTGGCCCTTTGAAAAAGCTCATAATTATTGGGTTTGAACATACTCCAAATTCCAGTGCCGAACAACTTGCCCTTAGGCCTTGACCGCCAGCCCGCGGCAACCCAATCACAATCCGGAATTGGGTGTTAGAATGCTCGGCGAGCGATATGCAAACGCCTAACCGGGCCGATTTAACTCCGGTCGGGGCCACGGCGGGCAAGCGTAAAACTATTAAAAGAGGACATTATGCGTAACTGGAAACTGTTGCCGGCGCTGATGGCGGCAACCCTGGTAGTAGCTGCTGTTTTGTACGTGGCGTTCTACTTCGTGTTTCTCGATTTTTTCGTCGATTTATGGTGGTTTCGCTCGCTGGAATTCGAAACCTACTTTTGGTTGAAGCTGCTCTATCGCTTTATCTTTTCCGGGGCGGTTACCGCATTCTTCTTTGCAATCTTCCTGTTTCATTTCTGGATCGCCTCCCGTTACCTGGGCCTTAACCCGCCTGACGACATCTTGATGGACGACGGCAAACGCCGCCGTTTTCAGCGTTTTGCCGATGTGTTTATGACCGGCTCGGCTAAGGTTTACACGCCGGTCTCGCTAGTGTTGGCCATCGCGATCGCGGTCCCTTTCTACTTGCAATGGGAACAAGCGCTACTGTTCTTCTTCGGCGAAGCCGCCGGCATCACCGACCCGGTATACGGCAACGATGTCAGCTTCTACATGTTTTCGTATCCGATTTACATGTTGATTCAAAAGGAATTACTGACTACGGCCGCGCTGGTGCTGTTGGCGACAGGCGTGTTGTATTGGCTGGAACACGTGTTTGTACCCAACCAAAGTAAGGAGTTTCCGCTCGGCGCCAAAATCCATCTGGCGGTTCTGTTCGGCTTTGTCGTGCTGTTCGTGATCTGGGGCTTTCTGCTAGACCGGTTTTCGCTGCTGTATTCCGACCAAAACGAACCGGTGTTTTTCGGCCCCGGCTTTGTCGAATTGCATTACCAATTGCCGTTGATTTGGCTGGAAATATTTTTCATCGCCGCGATCGCGGTCTCTATCGTGTTTTATGCATTTTCGGAACGGCACCGCAGCAAAACCCCGACCATCGTTGCCGTGCTCGGTTATCTGGCGGTCTGGGGGCTGAGCGGCTCGCATACCATTCCGGAAATGATCGAAAAGTTTATCGTCAAGCCTAATTTTACCCGGACAGAGGGCGATTCGATGCTGCACAACATCGATGCGACGATGGCGGCTTACGACCTGAACAACATCAAAGTCGTCGATTTCAAAGTCAATCTCGACGCGACCAAAGATATCGAGGCCTGGTCCAACGTCAAGCATTTCGAAAACATTCCGGTCTGGGATCGCGAGTTTTTGATCGACAGCTACATGCAGTTGCAGGGCTTGCGCTCGTACTACGTGTTTCCGACTGTCGACGAAGACCGCTATTTCATCAACGACCATTTTCAGCAAGTCAATCTGGCGGCGCGGGAAGTCAACATCGAGCGCATGCCGAAGGAAGCCCAAAACTGGGAGAACACCCATCTGCGCTTTACCCACGGTTACGGTGCGGTGGTTTCGCCGGCGGCGCAAGACGCCGGTATTCCAATCGTCTGGTATCTGCGCGATTTGAACATGAGCTCCGACGTCGGCTTTTCGGTCAAATATCCGGATATTTATTACGGTCTGGAAAAGTACCGTTATGCCATTGTGCCTAACCAACTGGCGGTATCCGATATCTCCACGTCGGCACCCGACGAAGGCAAAGATTACCGCGGCAATACCGGCATCCCGATCCCATCGCTGTTTAGAAAGCTGTTGTTTGCCTTTTATTTGAAAGACGAAAAAATCTTTTTCTCGCCAAGTATCTCGGGCGACAGCAAATTATTGCTGCGCCGCAATATCGACGAACGCATCAGCGCGTTGACTCCGTTCCTGCATCTGGACAAAGACCCGTATCTGGTCATCGACAAAGACCGGTTTTACTGGATCCAGGACGCCTATACGCTATCGAAGTACTATCCGGTCTCGAAACCGGCCGCCGACGATTATCTGGACGGCAGCCACCAGTTCAATTACATCCGCAATTCGGTCAAAGTGGTGGTCGACGCTTACGACGGCAGCGTCGACTATTACATCGCCAACCCGGACGACCCGATTATCAAGGCATACAGCCGCGCCTACCCCGGGCTGTTGAAAAACCTGAAGGAGATGCCGGACCACTTGCTGAAACATTTGCGTTATCCGCGCGATTTGTACTTCATGCAAATGAAGATTTACGCCAAGTACCACCAAAACACGCCGGAGTTGTTTTACGAGCAGGCCGAAACCTGGCAATACGCCACGGTCGACGGCCAATCGGTTTTGCCCTATTTCATTACGATGGATTTCAATCGTTGTAACGACACCGAAGAATTCGTCATGATCAATCCGATGACGCCGATTCGCCGCGACAATCTGAGCATGGTCGGCCTGGCCGGCACTTTGGACGAAGCCGATTGCGGCCGCGGTTACAAACCGGGTATTACCATCTTCAAATTTCCGAAGGATGTACAGGTCAACGGTCCGTCGCAGGTCAATGCCTTGATCGACCAGAATCCGGAAATCGCCGCCCAATTCACGCTGTGGAACCAACAGGGTTCTGAAGTGAAAAAAGGCCGCATGGTGATTTTGCCGATGGGCAATTCGATTTTGTACGTGCAGCCGATTTACATGCTGGCGACCAAAACCAAAATGCCCGAGTTAGCCCGAGTTATCGTCTCGATCGGCAATCAAGTGGTGATGGATAAGACGCTGCAGGCGGCATTCGACCATTTGAAAGCGCAGTTTATCAAAGGGGCTAACGGCCCGGCCTCCGGCATTTCGGCAGTCGGCGGCAAATAAGCCTTTGGTGGTTTCTGCGGTTCAATGCAGCAGCATGGAGCAAAGCTGGTCTTCCAGCTCCATGCGTTCTGCCAAGTGCTCGCCGAGTACCGATAAGTCTTGTGCCAGATTATCGGTTTTGAATTTGCGCCGGCCTTCGTCGTAGGTATCGCTGAACGAAACCGCAGAGGCTGTGATCTTGGAGAACGCCGGATAAATCCGTTCCGCATAGTTCAGCGCCGTAGATTCGTCCTGTGTTTCGGTTAATAGATGCTCGTAAATGCCGAAATGGCCGAGTGAAATATAATCGATCAGTAGCTGAGAGAATTCGGATAGCACGGAGCGCAAATGACTGTCGCCATTGAATGGCAGCATTTTCCCTATCTGGCAATACAACTCCCAAACCGCAGAGCGTTCGGCCAATAATGTTTCGACCCAATGCCGGGCGCTGGCGCTTTTTTCGGCGCGGTAGACGTTAGACTCGATCACTGAAGTTCTCCCTAAATAAAATGACGAGCCTTAAATTTAAGTCACTTATTAACAATATTCAACAACACATTAAAAACAAAGCATTTTTTAATGAAAAATGTGAACGACTCAGCACCTGAGGTTTTTGTTTTTGTGGCCCTGCCCTGTGAAGCAAAGCCCCTGGTTGCCGCCTGGAAGCTTAAAAAAAACACGCAAATACAAGCGTTTGCCACTTACCAGAATCAAAACAGCGTTCTTACGGTTAGCGGCCTGGGAAAAGTAGCGATGGCCGCAGCAGTGGCCTACACGCTGGCGCGCCACCCGGATGTCGCGCACCCCTTGTTGTTGAATTTGGGCGTGGCCGGACATCGCAATCTTCCGCTAGGCAGTTGCGTTTTGGCTGATCAAATCATTGACGCCGACAGCGGCCGGCGCTTTTATCCGCAGTTGCCTTTCTCGGTGCCTTGTCCGACCCACGCTTTAAAAACAATGTCCCAAGCAGATGAGGCATACAGTGACGGCTACATCCGCGATATGGAAGCCTCCGCCTTTTTCGAAACCGCGGTTAAATTCAGTTCCAGCGAACTGGTTCATTGCTTGAAGGTGGTATCCGATAACGCCGACTCGCCGCTGGCGAACATCACTGAGGATGCGGTAACAAACTGGATTGACGGCCGGCTTTCGGTTGTGGCAGACCTGATAGTTGCGCTGAGGGAGTTGAGAGCTGTAATAGCGGTGCCTGACGGGCGGGATTGTCAAGGCATCCTGAGTCGATTTCATTTCACCGCGAGCAATGCTGCAAAATTACAATCGCTATTGAACCGGTGGCGTTTGATGAATGGGGTATCGGTGGATTTAGCGAAAATCGATGCCAAAAACGCAAAAGACTTGATTGCGCAACTGGAGGCCTTAGTGGCTGAAAAGCAATTTTATTTGTAACGGGAAGGCCGTTCTGGAACGGTAGAGCAGACGGGATAAAAAACAGGGCGCCGAAGCGCCCTGCCGCGAAACGATTACAGCAATTTTTTCAAGCCATCGATGCCGGCTTTCGCTTTTGCCAAGTGCTCTTTAGATTCTTGCAGGTTGGCGGCTTTAGCAGCGGTGATAGCGGCTTTCAGGTGAGATCTGACTTTTGAATTTTCTCTGGCAACTTTGTCGTTGGCATTGATTTCTTCGGAAAAATCAGCGGCTTTTTTGATCAGGGCTGCAACTTCAGCGTCTTCAGCGCCGTTGTTAATCGCAGTCTCGGCAGCAGCGATACGCTCTAAAACGCCATTGATCGCATCAATAGGTTTGTAGGACGTTCTGCCGGCTTCGGCAACCGCAGCAGTCGAAAAAGAACCCATAGCGGCAGCCAAAGAGAACGCGATAACAGCACTTTTTAAAATTTTCATGTATTGAACCTCACAGTTATTTTTATAAGAACATATAGCTGCTAATCCAACCGATTTAGCCACCACATGTTGGGCCGGGATAATAGCATAGTTCATGCGCTTTGCTAGCGAGTTTATTGGCGAAAATCAGGGTTTTTCCGGCCCGTTTCGCCTCATTCGACGCTGACCAGTAACTTATCCAACCACGCTGTCGGCAGCAGGCGTTTCAGCCAGGCAAACAGATGAGTCGGGACGGTCACCCGGTAACGGATTTTAGGTCGCGCGGACTCCAATGCCGCCGCGACTTTTTCGGCGACCGCCGTGGCCGGCAAGGTAAACGGCGCCGCCGGGCCTTGCTTTTGCAGGCGAGCCTCCATGGCTCGATAGGTTTCTTTGTGGACGCTGCGTTCCGGGCCGATGTTTTGCCGGTACAAGGCAAACGCGTTCTGCCGGAAACGGCTCTCGATCGGCCCCGGCTCGATCAATACCACATGCACGCCGCTGCCGCGCAATTCCAGACGCAAAGTATCGACCAAACCCTCCAGCGCGAACTTGCTGGCGTTATAGGCGCCGCGGAATTTCATCGCTACAAAACCCAGCACCGAACTGTTGTAAATGATCCGGCCGTGGCCTTGCCGACGCATCACCGGCAACAACAAATTGGTTAACTCGTGGACGCCGAAAAAGTTGGTTTCGAACTGGTTGCGTAACACGTCCCGGCTCAGATCCTCCACTGCGCCGGGTTGGCCGAAAGCGCCGTTGTGAAACACCGCATCGAGCTTGCCGTCGGTTAACCTCAATAAGTCGTCTACAGCAACCCGAATGCTTTGCGAGTCGGCCAGATCGAGTTGCAGGCATTCGTAGCCCTCGCCGCGCAAGCGTTCGACATCCTCCGCTTTGCGCGCCGAGCAGATCACCCGGTGGCCGCGTAATTTCAGATAAAGCGCGGTGCTGTAACCGATGCCCGACGAGCAACCGGTAATAAAAATGATTTTGCCTTGGGTCATGGCTGGCTCAGGTCGCTTTCGCTGAAGGTATAGGTTTTACCGCTGCTGCAGTTGATCGAGAACACCAACTGGTCCAATTTGCTTTTGCCGTTCAGTTCGTCGGCTTCGACCCGTTGGCATTCGCCGCCGGCCAAGGCTTTCTGAGCTGCTAAACGCCGAAATTTCTCGACATCCGGCAGCCGGGTTTCGAACGGTTTGATTTCAACCGGTAATTTATCGGGATCGTAGGGCGGGACGGCAAAAGCGGAAAACTGCAGCGGATTTTGCTTGATCAGACTTTGGGTTTGCTCGCTTTCCGATTTGGCCGCCTGCTTGGTTTGCGCTATCAAGTCCAGTTTGGCCTGCTGCGCCGCGCGCTCCTGCTCTGACTGCAATTTCTTCAACTCGGCTTCGTCGGCTTGCTTCTTCTCTTGTGCGGTGATGTCGACGCTGCTGCCGGTCTTGGGATTCATTTGCACCGCTTTATGTTGCTCGGTGCACGGCGACGACTGATAGTTAGTATGGCCGCTGGCATCGGTGCATTTATAAACGCCTGCCCAGCTGTCGC
This sequence comes from Methylomonas sp. Uni0011, assembly GCF_056850255.1. Classification (NCBI taxonomy): domain Bacteria; kingdom Pseudomonadati; phylum Pseudomonadota; class Gammaproteobacteria; order Methylococcales; family Methylococcaceae; genus Methylomonas; species Methylomonas sp. Uni0011. The sequence goes on along the minus strand of NZ_JBVVNO010000022.1, from coordinate 49,381 downwards.
AAGACAGACACAGGGCAAAAACAAAGAACAGATTTTTCATTGTATTCCTGTTGGTTAAACGCTACTGTAAAACTATCACTTAGCTTGCCCTTACTGTAAACAGATTTTTCAATCCGCCGATGTTCGTCCTGCACAGCTCCAACAAAACCGAAAATCTGCTGGAGCACTTGGTCACGGTCATTAGCGCCGCACCGTTATCGTCGCCGTTCGCCGCCGAGTTGTTCTTGATTCAAAGTCAGGGTATGGAACGCTGGCTATCGCAGCAACTGGCAGCGCGGCTGAAGGTTTGGGGCCATTTCAGCTATCTGTTCCCGGCCAAATTCTTCGCCGAAATCGCCGCGACGCTGCACGACGAACTCTACGAGCCGGCCTTCGACCGCCATTGGATGCTATGGCGCTTCGAAGCCTTATTGCGCGATCTCGACGCCGAAGTGTATCAGGCTTTGCGGCAATATCTAGTCGGCGAAAACGCCGAGCTTAAGCGTTACCAATTGGCGCAACAATTGGCGCGGGTCTACGACCAATACCAGATGCTGCGGCCGGACCTGCTCGAGGCCTGGCAAGCGCGGCGCCTGTTGTACGGTAGCCCGGCGGAAGCCTGGCAAGCCCAGTTGTGGCGAGCCGTCGTTGCCGAAATCGGCCAGCGTCACCGCGGCGCGCACTGGCTGCAAGCGATCGCCAAACTGCAGCAAGCGGAACCGGGTGCGTTCGCCGGGCAATTGCCGGAACGGGTTTCGGTATTCGGCGTCAACAGCTTGCCGCCGCTGATGCTGAACTACCTGCAGGCCTTGTCCCGCCATTGCCATGTCCACCTGTATCTACTAAATCCGGTCCAGGGTTACTGGGCCGACCTGCCGCCGAAGCGGCTGCTGGCCGAATTGCAACAGTTCGACGGCCATCCCTTACTGGTCCGGCTGGGTCAGCAAGGCCGCGAATTCCAGCAAATGTTGCTGGAGCAGGCCGAATTCGCCTTCGAACCCAGCAGCTTCGAGCCGGCTGAGCCCGAGACCGTGCTGCAATGTCTGCAAAACGACGTCCTCGCCAACCGGGTACCGCAGCAAATCCGGCTGGCGGCCGACGCTTCGATCGGTATTCACGCCTGCCACTCCCGCCTGCGCGAAGTGCAAGTGTTGAAAGACCAGCTATTGCAAACCCTGGAACAACACCCCGATCTGGATCTGCGCGACATTGTCGTGATGGCGCCGGACATCCAGGCCTACGCCCCGTTCATCAGCGCGGTATTCGACGACATCCAGCACGCCGTCGCCGACCGCAGCCTGAAAATCAGCGATCCGCTGCTGGACGCTTTCATCCGTTTTCTGAAACTGTCGCAAAGCCGGCTGGGCTGGCGCGCGGTCATGGATTTACTGGAGCAACCGCAGATTCACACAGGCTTCGGTTTGGCGGCTGCCGATCTGGAATTGATCGCGTATTGGTTGCAGGAACTGCACGTGCGCTGGGGCCGGTCGGGTGAGGCCAAGCAAGCGCAGGGCCTGCCGCCGACGCCGCAGAATACCTGGCAGGCCGGCCTGGAGCGGTTGTTCATGGGTTATGCCCTGGCCGAAGACGAGTTCGTCGACGACATCCTGCCCTACCCGGATATCGAAGGCTCTTCGGCGCAGGCGCTGGGCGGCCTGAACGCCTTCCTGCAACTACTGTTCCGGGCCGGCGACGAGTTGGCGGCCGCGAAAACCCTGAGCGAATGGCAAACCTGCCTGAGCCGCTATGCCGACGGCCTGTTGGCCGGCGTCGAAACGGCGCAACGCCAAGCGCTGAATGAGCTACTGGCCGAAATGGCGGAGATGGCCGCGATTCACGACCGGCCGCTGGCTTTGGCCGTGATCGTCGCCTGGCTGCAAGGCCGGATGGACGAAACCAAATCCGGCGCCGGCTTTCTGCGCGGCCAACTGACTTTTTGCTCGATGCTGCCGATGCGGTCGATCCCGTTTCAGATCATCGCCTTGTTGGGTATGAACGACGGCGAATTCCCGAAAATCGAACGCCAGCCGACTTTCGACCTGCTGGCGGCGCATCCGCGCTTGGGCGACCGTTCGCGCCGCGCCGACGACCGCTACCAATTTCTGGAAATACTGCTGTCCGCCCGCCGGCAATTGATCGTTACCTATCTGGGCCAATCGCTGCGCGACAATAGCGAAATTCCGCCGTCTCCCATCGTCAGCGAATTGCTCGAGGTACTGCGCGACGGTTACGGCCTGGATGGCATCGTGGTTCGCCACCCGTTGCACCCGTTCAGTCCGCGTTATTTCCTCGGCCACGATCCCAACCTGTTCAGCTACGCCCGCCACGATTGCAACACCGCCCGCCGCCTGCGCGGCGAGAAACCGGCGCCGCAGCCGTGGTGGTCCGGCGCGTTGCCGGCCGAAACCGACACCGTGATCGAAATCGACCGCTTACGCCAGTTTTTCCACCACCCGCAACGCTATTTTTTCCGCCACTGCCTGGAACTGCAGCTTCCCAGTTTGATAGTCGACGCCGAAGAGCGCGAACCGTTTGCCTTGAACAGCCTGGAAGATTATTTGTTAGCCCAGGAGTGGCTCGATGCCGAACTGCAGGGCAAAGTATTTTCGCTGGCAAAATTGCAAGCCCGCGGTTTGTGGCCGGCCGGAGTCGCCGGCGAAATTGCCTGGCGCCGTCGCCAGCCGGCGATCGCCGAATTCGCCGCGATTATCGTCGGCAAACAACTGGGAGAGCCGCTACCGCCCGAGGCTATCGATCTGGCTATCGGCGATTGCCGGCTGGTCGGCAAACTGGGGCGTTTACACCAACACGGCGGACTGATTTACCGCTTCGGCAAACTGAAAGGCCGCGATTTTTTCGGCGCCTGGTTGCAGCATTTGATTGCCAACCGCATCGCGCCGCAAGCCACCCATTTGGTTTGTGCCGATGCCGATTTACGGTTTCCGGCTCAATCCGACTCCGACGACGCGCTACCGCAATTACTGGCGATTTTCCGGAGCGGCCAAACCCGGCCCGACGCGTTTTTTACCGAAGCGGCGCTGGATTTCGTGCGTCATAACGACCCGGAAACGGCGCTGGCGGCAACGGCCAAACGCCTGGCCGACGCTATCGAGCAGGGTTACGAAGCGGAAATCGGCCAACTGTTCGCCTACCGCGACTTGAGCGATTTGCTCGGCGACGCATTTAGCGGGTTCTGCCGGGATTGGCTGGAACCGGCCTGGAGGGCGGCGCATGGCGAGTAAAGCCTTCGACGCGATCCGCGGTGCACTGGAAACCGGCATCAATTTGATAGAAGCCAGTGCCGGTACCGGCAAGACTTACACCATTGCGATGCTGGTACTGCGCTTTGTGGTCGAATGCCGGCTCGACATCAAGCAACTGCTGGTGGTGACCTTCACCAAAGCCGCCAGCGAGGAACTGAAGGACCGCATCCGCGCCCGCCTGGTCGAGGCCCGGCAAATTCTGCTGCATCCGGCGCCGGGCGACGATCCGGCGATTACCGCTTGGCTGGCAGGCTTGACGCAGGATAGCGCCAGCATTCGCCAACGCCTGGAACTGGCGCTGCTCGATATCGACCAGGCGGCGATTTTCACCATCCACGGTTTCTGCCAACGGGTGTTGGCCGAACACGCGCTGGAAAGCGGGCAGTTGTTCGATTGCGAATTGAGCGGTGACGTGGCCGAATTGAAATTGCAGTGCGCCGACGACTTCTGGCGTCGGCAAATCTACCAACGCCCGGCCTGGCAAGCCGCATTGCTGCTGCGTGCCTATCCGACTCCGGACGCCTTGCTGGATAGCGTGCTGCGCATCGATCTGCAGCAAAACGCCTACCCGCTGGATACCGATCTGGACGCCGATTTGGCGGCGCTGCCGGCCTTGCGCGCGGCCGCCGCAGCGCAATTGCCGACGGTAGCGGCAACCTTGATCGATGCGCTAGAAGCCGGCTACTTTAGCGCAAGCTTCGCCGCCAACTTGCCGCAACGGCTGCAAACCCTGGCAGAGTGGCTGCAAGACCCGGAGCAGGATTTGCCGGATTTCGACTGTCTGAACCAAGTCACGTTGCTGGCCGGTCTGAACGGCATCAAATTCCGCAGCAGCAAGAACAAGCCGTTGCCGGCCGAGGAGCAGAAGCAGCAGTACTTGGCTGGCCTGAATATCGATTGCGCGCCGTTCGAGGCTCTGGCCGACGCAGTGCGGCGGCTGCCGGTCGCGTTGCGCGCCGCGTTGCTGGCCAGCTTGCGCACGGAGCTCGACCAACGCCTGTTGCGGGAGAACGTGTTGTCCTTCGACGACCTGATCACCCGCTTGGCGGCGGCGCTGGACGGCGACAACGGTGCCTTGCTGGCGGCGGAATTGCGCCTGCGCTTCCGCGCGGCGTTGATCGACGAATTTCAGGACACCGACGCCAAGCAATGGCGGATCTTTTCCGGCGTATTTGCCAGCGCGGAACATTATTTATATCTGATCGGCGATCCGAAGCAGGCGATATACAAATTCCGCGGCGCCGATATTTTTTCCTACTTTGCCGCCCAACAACGCGCCGACCGGCATTACACGTTGCTGCACAATTGGCGCTCGCATCCGCATCTGGTGCAGGCGGTGAACCGCTTGTTCCGCCGGCAAAAACCGTTTTTGTTCGATCAATTGGATTTCACGCCGGTCATGGCCGGCCGCCAGCCCGGCGACGGCAGTATCGCCGGCGCGCCGCTGGTCCTGTGGCAGCTCGATAAAAATCCCGGCAAGCAGGAGCATTGGACCGCGCGCAAAGGTAGTTGCGGGGAAGTCTCGGCGCTGATCGAGTACGCCGTCGTCGCCGAAATCAGCCGGCTACTGACGGCCGGCCGCATCGCCGAAAAGCACGGTGCGGAACGGCCGGTGCAAGCTAGCGACATCGCGATTCTGGTGCGGAGCAATGCCGCTGCCGCCGCCTATCAACAGGCGTTGCTGGCAGCCGGCATACCGGCAGTATTGAACAGCAAGCAGTCGGTATTCGCCTCCATCCAAGCTTTCGAGTTGTACCACGTGCTGCGGGCGGTGGCCGGCGCCGGCCAAATCGATCTGTTGAAGCAGGCTTTGGCCACGCCGTGGTTCGGATTGGACGGCCAGCAATTGTATCGGCTGAGCCAGGACGAGGCGGAGCTGGACGCTTGGGTGTCGCGCTTTCAGGACTATCTGCAATGCTGGCGCAACCAGGGCCTGCTGGCGACGCTGCAGCAACTGCTGCGGCGAGAACGGATCGAACAACACCTGTCGGCGCAACCCCAAGCCGAACGGGTGCTGACCAATATCCACCATTTGGCCGAGCGACTGCAGCAAGCGGCGATCGACGAGCATCTGGCGATCAACAAGACGCTGGACTGGCTGCGGCGGGCGATTCAGCAATCAGCGCAAGACAGTAGCGAAGACCGCCAATTGCGGCTGGAAAGCGACGAGGACGCGGTCAAGATCGTCACGCTGCACAGTTCCAAAGGCCTGGAGTACCCGCTGGTGTTCTGTCCCGATCTATGGCGGCGCAGCGACCGGCTGAAAACCGAAACCGCTTTGGTGCAATGCCACGAACACGGGACGATGGTCGCCGACCTGGGTTCGGCACAATTCGCCGCACGCCGCGAACAAGCCTTGTTCGAAGAATTGGCCGAGGACCTGCGTTTGTTTTACGTCGCGTTGACTCGCGCCAAGTACCGTTGTTATCTGAATTGGGCCGACGTCCGCACCAAGGAGCGGGCCAACGATTCGGCCATGGCCTATTTATTCGAATTCGCCGACTGCGATTTCGCCGGCCAGCAGCGGGTGCTGCAACAGCTGGCAAGCGCCGAACCGGATTTATTCGAGTACCGCCTGCTACCGGCCGAAGCGGCCGGCGAGCCGGCCGAATTGCCCGCCGACCGCCGTGCTGCCGACCTGGCGTTGGCGCATCGCCGCCAAACCCGCAGTCTGCACAGCATCTGGCAAATGAGCAGCTACACCGCGTTGGCGGCGCTGAGCCTGGAGCAGACGCCGGAACTGCCGGCGGATAAAGCCGAAGAAAGCCACGGCCAACCGGCCGGCGATGAAGCACTGCCGCGCGGCGCCCACACCGGCAACGTGATCCACAGCCTGCTGGAGACCGTGGCGTTTGCCGACTTGGCCGGGCGCCGCGACATCGGCCGCGCCAGCGCCCAAGCCTGCCTGCGCTACGGTCTGCAGTTGGCGCAACCGCAAATTTTGAGCGAGGTGCTGTACCGGGTAACGGCCACACCGCTCAGCGAAGATCCGGGGTTTTGCCTGAAAAATCTGGCGCCGGCCCAGTGCATCAAGGAAATGCCGTTTTACCTGTCCATGCCGGGCCGGGTGGATACCGCCCGCATCAACCGGATCCTGGCCGCCTGTCCGGCCTACCAGGCGCTGGACGCCAAACAAATCAGCGGCTATCTGACCGGCTTCATCGATCTGGTCTGTTGTTACGGCGGCCGCTACTTTGTAATGGATTACAAAACCAACGCCTTGGCGGACTATAGCCAGGCCAGCCTGCTGCAGGCCATGCGCGAACACAATTACGGCCTGCAATATTGGCTGTACAGTCTGGTATTGCACGCATACCTGGGCCAACGCCTGCCGGACTACGATTACGCCCGTCATTTCGGCGGCGTCAAGTACTTGTTCGTGCGCGGCATGGAGCCCGAGCGGCCGGCAAGCGGTGTGTTCGCCGACTGCCCGGAGCAAGGTCTGCTTGGCGATCTGGCCGATGTGTTCTTCGGTACCTAGCCGATTTTCAGCGCTGCTATGATTTAAAAATCCGATTTTGCCTATTCTCGTGGTGGCTTGGCGGCATCGATCCGGCCAGGGACAATCTAAATATGTTAAATCACCCAGGCCGGTATCGGGATTTGCCGATATCAAACCAAATAGTCAACCAATACAATAAGTTACCATTTGCCGCTTAGGGGGTGTTTGGGTTAAATCCCCTAGCTTCCGCCGTCCGTTTCATCGCTTGGGCTTGTCGTCATCAGACCAAGCTGGAGCGGACATCCATTCTCTCAATCGCGACTCGAATCTCCCGTCCACCCTGTCCGGCCCCGCCGTTCCTGATATTTCAGCCGCTCGGCTTCCCGCTCCAGCCTGCTGAATCGGCATCGGGTTTTATTTGTTAGGACTGGCATGGTATCTGCTGAACTCCTGTTGTAGCGTTTGCCAGCGTTCTGGTGGCGGCTGTGGCCCGCCCGACCGGTGCGTTAGCAACCGCCGCTCACTAAAGGAATATGCCGTTCGGGGTCCAGCCGTCCGGTTTTCAAGGAGGGAGCACTTCGCCACATCCGCCGCAAGGTGGAGCCGGAAAGCCGCGGATCTCGCCAGCTCGAGACAGCCGGGCCGCCTCTCGTGCGAGAGTCATCGACGGCTTGAGTCGTTCAAGCCGCTTATAGCGTTTATATCTTTCATTTAGGAAAAAAGTATGCAAAAGATCGGATCGAAATCGCTGCGGCTACGCTGCGTCCTGGCTGTCGGCGCGCTGGCAATCGCTAACGTGGCAAGTGCGGGCACGCTGAACGGCGGGGTGTTCCAAATTTCCTATGACAATCCCGATGATTTGTTGTCGGGCTTGACCTTGGGCGACGGCGCGATCACTTCGTATTATGTCGCCAATTATTTCGACAAGTCGTTGGCGGACAATATGAATGTGTCGCAAATGCTTGGCGTGGCAAACGATACCTACCCGGCGCCTGCGACGCTGTCGTTCGACATCAACCCGTCCAGTTTGGCCGGTACCGGCATTCCGTTCGGTAGCGGCGGCCGCAACAACAAAGCGACCACGTTAACGTGGGGAAGCAGTCAGGACGCGTTGACCAACTCGTCGACCTTTACCGCCAGCGGTGTTGCCGGGCTAAACGGTGTGGTAATGAGTCGCGGCAGTTTCACCGGTACGCTGCTATCCGGCGATTACCAATTCGGCTACGTCGCCGCTCGCAATAATGGCGTCAACAGCGGTTGGGCTCTGACCAACAACGTCAGCTTCTCGTCCACCACCTACGATACCCGCAACATCAGCGTCACCACCGACGGCGACAAACTGCTGTTTACCGGCGAACTGTGGTATTCCGCCAGCACCAGCGCCTTCCTGTTCGGCGGCGACGGCGTCAGCCAAGCCGGCCGCGCCGGTACCTTCAGCCTGATTTCTCCGGCTCCGGCCGCGGTTCCGGTGCCGGCAGCGGTCTGGTTGTTCGGTAGCGGTTTGTTCGGCGTGATGGCCTCCACTCGCCGTAAACGCACAGCCATTCCGGCCTAAGCCGGCTTTCGCACCCGGGCATACCCGGGTGCTTCGGCTTGGCTGGCACCGCCTTTCGAGATTATTTCCCTCAGCATGACTATGAGTATTCATTTAGCTAGATTTTCGGCGCTCCGCTTCGGCTGGGGTATGTTGCTGGCCACGGCGTTGTTATCCCCGGCGGAGGCCGCCACGGTATCCGGCGGCTCGTTGATCGTGAACTTGGATCGCGACGCGTTGGCCGCCGCCGTGGATATCGACGAAACGCCTGCCCGGTCGATGTACCTGGAAGAGTTTTTCGACGCGCAAGCCTCGCGCAGCCGGAGCTATAGCCAAATTTTGGAAGACCACCTGGTGCCCGGCGTGGCGGAGATTCCCGCAACCGGATTGACGTTTGCCGTTAACGGCAGCTCGGTCACCAACTTAACCAACCGGCGGAGCAAGCCGACGACCATCGATTTCGATCCGGCCGATTTCGAGGCCACGGTGACGGGTGCTATCGGCTTGGCCGGGGTGTTCCGGTTTCGGGTCGATACCGGCTCGGACTTCAATCGCATTTTATCCGGCGATTACACCTTGGAATACGACGCCGCCAATATCGACCTTGCTAGCGGCCGCTCGGCCTGGAGCCTGTACAACCACGTTTCTTTCCGCTCGCAGTCTTACAACCTGTTCAACGTCGTGATGGGACTCGATTCCAGCCGCTTCAGTCTGTCGGGCGATCTGGGTTTGGGAGAGGGCTACGACCACCTGAACGGTACCCGCGATGCGATTGTCGGCAATTTCAATCTGCAAACCGCGGTGGTGCCGCTGCCGCCGGCATTCGCGTTGTTCGCGGCCGGCTTGGCCGGCTTCGGCTTTTGCCGCAAGCCAAGAGGACACATGTTATGAAAATCGACCTAGGACAAGCGGCTAGCACCTGTCCGCGCCGTTACGCGCCCCCGGCGAAGCGCTTGGTGACGGCGTTGGCGGCTTCGATGCTGACCGCCGGCTGGACGGAGTCCGCGATCGCGAATCAATACAGCCAGGGCGCTTATATCAGTACCCAAGTCAATGTCACCGCCGACGGCAAAAATATCGTCGGCGATGCCGCCAACGAGCCGAGCCTGGCGATCAATCCGCTGGACCCGGCCAATATGGTGGTTTCCTGGCGCCAGTTCGATTCGGTGGACTCGTCGTTTCGGCAAGGCGGATGGGCTTATACCGCCGATGCCGGTGCGCATTGGCATTTCAACGGCACGATCACCCCGGGCGAAGGCCGCAGCAATCCGACCTTGGATGTCGACGCCTTGGGCAATTTTTACTACCAGAGCCTGCATTTCGATCCGAGTTATACCTTCGTCCAAGACATCCAGGTCATCAAATCATTAGACGGCGGCCGTAGTTGGGAAGCGCCGGTGTTCGCTTACGGCCAAGGCGGCGACAAGGCCCAAATGGCCGTGGACCGCAGCGGCGGCACCAGCGACGGCCACGTCTACCTGAATTGGCGCGACTGTCTGGCGGAAAAATGCTTCGTCCGCTCGATCGACAGAGGCGCCAGCTTCCAGCCGCCGCTGGCAATCCCGGAGACCCCGACCTTCGGCACGATGCGGGTCGGCAACGACGGCGAGCTGTATCTGGCTGGCAGACGGGAGCCGCCGGAATTCGACGAGGAACACCAAGACCGTAACCTGCATCACCACCTGTTTTCCCGGTCATTGAATGCCCGCGATCCGGCGCAAACCCCGACCTTCGATACCCGCGAAATCGACTTGGGCGGTCTGGCTCCGCTATTTTTGTTTAAGCAAAACCCCAACCAATACGGGCCTACCGGCGACGTCCAAGTCGGTGTCGATAGCTCGGCCGGCGCGATGCGCGGCCAGCTTTACGTTTTGGCGGCGGTCGATCCGCCGGGAGCGGACAATCTCGACATTACCTTCGTCCGCAGCAGCGACGGCGGCGACACCTGGAGCGCGCCGATACGCGTCAACGACGACGCGCAGAGCAAAAATAACTGGAATTGGTTCGGCATGATGGGCGTGGCGCCCAACTCGCGCATCGATGCCGTCTGGTACGACACCCGCGATAGCGGCAATTACAAGGTGTCGCGGCTGTATTACAGCTATTCCTGGGACGGCGGGCAAACCTGGAGCAAAAACGTTCCGGTCAGCCCGGCATTCGACACCACAATCGCTTACCCGCACGGCTCCACCAAGATCGGCGACTATTCCACCTTGGTGTCGGGCAAGGACGGGGCCAGCCTGGCCTACACGGCAACCTATAACGGCGAGCAGGACGTGTACTACCTAAACGTGTTTCCGGACTGTAACCAAAACGGCCAATCGGATGTAACCGACATCGAGCGGCGCCGGGTCGGCGACACCAACACCAACCATGTACCGGACGTGTGCGAGGCCATCACGGTGGCCGGCGATCTTGACGGCGACCGCGATGTCGATCAAGTCGACATTAACCGGATTCTGGCGGCTCGCGGCAGCAAGATCGCCGCCGGCGACCCGCGCGACATCGACCGTAACGGCGTCGTCAACCTTCTCGATGCCCGCAAACTGGTGCAGTCCTGTACCCGGCCGCAGTGCGCGACCAACTGAACAAATTTCCACAGACCGTTGACCAGCCCATCAAACATAAGGAGATACCGCAAATGAAAAACCGTTTTAGCCTGACTCTGCTCACTGCGTGGTTATTATCGATATCGGGAACGGCGGGGGCCGCGATCGAATTGAGCCTGGTGCCGATCACGCAGACCGCTTCGTCGCTTAGCGTCGGCGTTTCGATATCCGGCTTGGGTAACGCTGCGGCGCCGTCGTTGGGAGCCTACGATTTGGACCTGGTTTTCGACGGCGATCATTTAGCGTATGTCGGCGCGGTATTCGGCGATCCGGTTTCGGGTAAGGCATTGGACCTGCTGGATTTGGGTTTGAATCCGTCGGCGGCGGCACTGGCCGGCGCCGGCCGGTTGAATCTGTTCGAATTGTCTCTGGATAGTGCGGCGACACTAAACCAATTGCAGGCGGACAGTTTCATCCTGGCCGTGCTCAATTTCGATTTTCTGATGGCCGGCAGCAGCCAATTGAGCCTGAACATCAACGCGCTAGGGGATGCCAACGGCGATCCGCTGCAGGCCGCCGCGACGCCGATCTCTGTCACTTCCGTACCCTTGCCGCCGGCTTTTGCCTTGATGGCCGCCGGCTTGGGGCTGTTGTACCGGCGCCGCACTTAGTGCCGTTTCGACTCGGCCGCGCATCTGGCCGGCCGGGTTTCGATATTCCTTTATCTTGCCGCGAATGCGTTTACGCGCGGGAAGGGTGGCCGTCGCTACGCTTCTTGCCGCTGCCGTGTCTTGTGCATTACCCGAGGGTGTTATTCGTCCGGCCGTGCTGTGAAAGGCAAGTATCGGCGGATAGGCACCGCGTTTACCCGTCAGGAGGAGATCAAAATGTTGGGATCGATTCGCCGCGCGACCGTGCGTGGGCTCTGCTTTGTCATGCTGTTGCCGGCATGGTGTCCGCTGCCGGCAAACGCCCAATCCGGTTTTACCCTGTTCGAAAGCGGCCAAGTCCGGCCGTTGGCGCTGTCGCCGGACGGCAAGTTACTGTTTGCCTTGAACACGCCGGATAACCGGCTGGAATTGTTCCGGGTCGGCGACCGCAGTGCAGTGCCGTTGGGATCGGTACAGGTCGGGTTGGAGCCGGTCGCCTTGGCGGTCAGGAACGACAAGGAAATCTGGGTCGTCAACCATCTCTCCGATAGCGTCAGTATCGTCAATCTGGACGAGAACGGCAGCGGCCGAGTGACCCGGACCCTGTTGGTTGGGGACGAGCCGCGCGACATCGTTTTTGCCGGTCCCGGCAAATCCCGCGCCTTCGTTACGACCGGCGATGTCGATAAAAACGACTTGAGTTTGCTGTTGGCAAGCAAAAATACGGCGGCGGCCATCGGCGATCCGAAAGATTTGGATTACGACGGCACGATCACCGCCCAGGATGCCCGTAAGTTGATTTCGCTGTGTAGCCTGGAGCGTTGCGCGCTGAATTGAAGCGCAGGTGCCGGAGCTACTGGTCATCCAGTGGTGAGGCTCGGCCTGATCACTCCGGAATCGGAATCAACGGATATTCGGCGCCGCTGTGCGACCGGCGGTAGCGGCCGGGGCTGGTGCCCAGGCAGCGTTTGAAGGCGCGGCTGAACGACGATAGCGAGTCGTAGCCGCAGCGGCTGGCGACTTTCTCGACCGTCATGCCGCTTTCGCTGAGCCAGTCGGCGGCGATCTGCATCCGCCAGCGCGTCAGATACTCCATCGGCGGCAATTGGAAATGGCGGTCGAATTTTTGGATCAATGCGGTTTTCGACAAACCGACCTGGGCGCACAGCCCGTTCAAAGTCCAATCCCGCCACGGCTCTTGGTGAATCAGAGCCAAAGCCTTTTCCAGCCGGGCGTCCGCCATGGCGCCGAACACGCCGCCCCGAACCGAACCGGACTCGATGCAGTGGCGCACCGCCAACAGGAAAATGCCGTCGCACAGGCGTTCGATCACGGCAAAGCTGCCGAAGCGGCCGCTGTCGGATTCGGCCGTGATCAATTCGATCAATTGCGCCAGAATCGGCCCGGCCTGCCGCTGCCTGACCACGATCTCGGTCGGCAAGGTCCGCCAGACCGGCAACGGCGCAACCCCTGGTTCGATCAGGCCGCAGACCATGCCGCTGTCGCCTTGCGGCCAGTGCGCGGTGCGGGCGCCGGGCAAATCCGGCCTCACGTCGCTCGGGCTGTAACTGAGATAGTGCTTGCGGGCGTGCGGCAAAAACAACACCAGATCGCCGGTTTCCAGCCGCAACGGCTCGGGCCAGGCCGGCGAGTGGACCCAGCCGCACCCTTTGGTCACCAAATGAAACCAGATCGCCTGTTCGGAATTATGGTCGACCACCCAGGGGCCGCACAGGCCGCCGGCAAATACCAGTCGCGCCCGCAGACTCAGACTGTGGAAAATTGCAGACAGGCCATCCATACGTCAACCTCGGTTAAACGGCCGGTCTCGGCAACAGCGCCGGCCTTTACGCCGCCGGCACATGATAGGACTGTTTCCGGACTGTGGGCAAAGGTTTGCCGGCGGGGTGTATTCGGGTGGGATTGAAGTCGAGGCGGAGAGTGATTTTGCGAAGGGGTGAGCCGTAACTGGTTTTTTGGGTTGTCTCAATGATCCTGACGTACGCATAGCGTATAAGGCTGTCATGCTATGATTCGGACTAGACTGATGCGCTAAGAACGCACCTTATCGCGTTGTCTGTAATAAGACCTTACTGATCTTGGTATGCGTTATGTTTTAGTACTCCTTTTAGAAGAAAAAATAGACTTATGACCGTCGCAAACATCAACACGACCATGCTGACCTGGGCGCGCGAGCGCTCCGGCATTGCCGTGTCTGAATTTGCCCGGAAATGCGGTGTCAGCGAAGATAAACTCAGAGAGTGGGAATCCGGCCACCGGCCGTTGACCTTCAAGCAGGCCATGACCTACGCTGAAAAGGCCCATATCCCGTTCGGTTATTTGTTCCTAGTCCAGCCTCCAATCGACGATTTGCCCATTCCCGATTTGAGAACGATCGAAGGCCAAATCGGCCGGAACCTTAGCGCAGAATTGCTCGACCTGATCAAGCTGATGCAACAGCGCCAGGAATGGTACAAAGACTATTTGCAACAACATTTTGTCGGTCCAAATCCTATCGTTGGCCGCTTTGCTGTCAAAGATGGAGTCAGAGCCATCGTCCGAGATATGCGCATCGCGCTTGGTGTCGGCAATCATCCGCAACGCGGCAGTTGGGAAGATTACTACCGCGATTTGGTCAGCCGTATCGAGTCTGTCGGGGTTTTGGTAATGCGCCAAAGCGATGTGGGCCACTACACGCGACCGTTGCGCGTCGAAGAGTTTAGAGGTTTTGCAATTGCTGATGATTACGCGCCGATCATTTTCGTCAACCATGCAGATGCCTTAGGTGCACGGCTATTCACCCTGATCCACGAACTCTGCCATATTTGGATCGGCCAGTCCGGCATTTCTGATGCCAGTACCCACGCGCATCGTGAAGAAGAAATACTTTGCAATGCCGTCGCCGCAGAATTTTTAGTGCCTGCGTCTGAATTTGAAATGCTATGGCAACCCGACCTGGAAAGCTGGCAGGCCAATTTGGCGACGCTGGAAGCACATTTCCACGTCAGCACCTGGACCTTGGCTCGACGCGCGCTGACACTGAATTTCATCACCCTGGACGAATACCAGCGCCACATTAGCGCCCAACAAGCAGCCTATCGGGATCGCGAAGATAGTGGCGGCCCTGGTTACTACCGCACCAAAAAAGCTCAAATCAGCCTGCGTTTTTCTCGTGCCGTCGTTAGCCAGGCGCTCTGCGGTCAACTTTTACTCCGTGAAGCCAGCCAGTTATTGGGCGGTATCAAACCTCACAAAATCGCTACCTTTGCCAAGGAGTTGGGCGTTTGAAATATCTTTTGGATTCCAATACCTACATTCAAGCCAAGAACTTCTATTACGGTATGGATATCTGCCCGGCCTACTGGGATTGGTTGGATCGGCAATTTCAATTGGGCTTGGTCGCCAGTGTGCAGATGATCGGAAAAGAACTCAGAGACGGTGACGACGATTTGGCAGAATGGGTCAAGCTCCGTCCGGCACACTTCATCGACAACGACGACACCGAAACTCAGTGGGTGTTTTCCGAAATTGTCCGAAGTGTCGCAACCGGCGATTACAATCCCGGCAACCGCGATAACTTCTTAGCGAAAGCTGATCCCTGGCTCATCGCCAAAGCTAAAACCCTGGGGGCGTCAGTGGTCACTCATGAAGCTTTGTTGGCGCCGAATACCAAGAAAGTTAAAGTTCCGAATATTTGCCGCCAATTCGGCGTGCAGTGCCTGGACACGTTTCAGTTTCTGCGGGAACTGAATGCCAAGTTCGTTTTAGAGCGTTAATTTTCAGCGAATTAGAAGAGAGCTAAACGGATCAAAACGCACTTAGTCTTTTCACTAATTTTTCGCGTCCAATCCCATTCCCACCGGTTTTGCCCTCGGTCTATTTCCGATCGATTTCGGGCCCACTCAAGGCATAGATCAAGTCAGCAAATTCGGACATAAAATGTGAAATAGCTAACATATTATTCGCTATTCCCGCGCGTTAGACTATCGCTGCCGTTTGGCCTTTACCTGCAACTTTCAGGAGGATTCCCGATGCGAAACCCTAGCGCTTATTCCCTGCTTTACGGCGGCTTGCTAGCCTGCTTCAGTTTATCCGCCCACGCCGTCTCCCAAATCGGGGCGGCCGGTTATACCGATTTGGACGGCAACTTCGTTCGCGAAAACGTGACCGCGGATGCCGAACCCAGCCCGCCCGGTACGCCGTTCGACCGCTCGGTCGTCGCGGTCCAGGCCGGCGATCCGAACGGCGCCTTCTATTACAGCGCCTCAGCTGATATCGGCCTGCTGGAGTTGAAAGTGTTCGGCCAAATCGACAATACGGCGCAAGACGCTAAAGCCAACGGTGAAATCGGCGTACTCAGCGCTCGCGCCGAATTGGACGACGTGATCTCTCTGCATTCCGACCTGGCTACGCCTTACGAGGTGACTTTCGAACTGCAAGTGGACGGCATCTTGAGCATCGTAGGCGGCAGCGCCAACGGCTTCGCTTCGATCAATTTCGGACCGACCAGCGGCGCCGATGCTTTCGACTCCAGCTTTTATAGTAGCGACGGCGCCTTCAGCGATACCTTGTCGGTGACCAAAACTTTTACCGGCAACGTCGACGCCGATATCGGCGCCTTGTTGAGCTTCACGATATTCGCGGTCGATCAGAACGCCATCATCACCGGCGCCTTGAATAACACCGCGACGCTGAATCTGATTCTGCCGCAGGGTGTGACGATCGCCGCCTCCGAGTCAGGCACGTTCGGCATTCCGATCCAACCGGTGCCCTTGCCGGCGGCGTTGCCGTTATTTTTGACCGGCATTGCCGCCACCTGGGCCGGCAGCTTCCGTCGCAACCGGCCGTGCAGCCGGTGTGCGGCCGAGGTTTAAACGGTCGGAGTATCCGTTTCGCGCCGGCGGTTGCCGGTGGGGCTAGGCGGCATCGGGCGCAAGCGCTTCCCGGCCGCTGTCCATCGCCGGTTCCTTCAAGATTAACCGCACAATCTTTCCGTTAGGTTGGTTATGATATCCGGGCCGCCATGCCGGCGGCTTTTTTGCCGATGCCACTAACTCAACCTTCTCTGCACGGAGCTTGCGATGAAATCCACGACCGAACGCCGCGAACACCTGGAAGCCCTGATCTGCCGCGCGGAACGGGAAGCGCAGCAACGGCCCGATCTGTACCGGGCCAAAGTCGGCCTGATGGCACTATTGGGTTATCTGGTGATCTTCGGCGTGCTGTTTACCTTGTTGGCGCTCAGCGTCGGTATCGGCTGGGCCGCGTTGGCCAGCACCACCTTTGCGATTCTGTTGCTGAAGAAGAAATTGATCTTCGTGATTCTGGGCATGATCTACGTGCTGCTAAGGGCGCTGTGGGTCAAGTTCGACGCGCCCGACGGATACCGCTTGACCGCCAAGCAGTATCCGCAACTGTTCGACCGTCTGAAAACCCTGAGCCGGCAACTGCGCGCGCCGCGAATTCACCAAGTGATTCTGACGCCGGAAGCCAACGCCGCCATCGTACAAACTCCGCGGCTGGGTGTATTCGGCTTTCCGAAAAACACATTGATACTCGGTCTGGAATTGTTGATGAGTCTGTCTCCGGCTCAGGCCGAAGCCGTGATCGCCCACGAACTGGGGCATTTGTCGGCCGCGCATGGCCGTTTCGGCGGCTGGATTTACCGGGTCAGGCTGGGTTGGCAACGCATCGTCGACGGCTTGGAGCAACAACAAAACATCGGCGCATCCTTGATGCGGCGCTTTTTCGATTGGTATGCGCCGACCTTTGCCGCCTATTCGTTCGCGTTGGCCCGCAGCAACGAATTCGCCGCCGACGCCGTCGCCGCGCAACTGACCAGCCGCGCCGATGCGGCGCAGGCTTTGGTCAACAGCTACGTGGTCAGCGGTCTGGTCAACGAGCGGTTCTGGGCGCCGTTTTTCCAGCAGGCCGATTGCAACGAGCAGCCGGCTGCGCCGTTCGGCCCGTTGCGCGATTTCCTGAGCCAGGCCCCGTTTGCAGCCGACGAATTGCAGCGCAAATCCGCCGAAGCGATGGCGGTGGCGACCGGCCACTACGATACCCACCCGGCGCTGAGCGACCGGTTGCAGGCGCTGCAGGCCGGAACCCCGCTGCCGAAAATGCCGGCGCTGTCGGCGGCTCATGCCTGGTTGGGCGAACGCTTGACCAACGTATTGACCGACTTCGACCGGCTTTGGCTGCAACGCCACGGCGATAAGTGGCAGGAGCGCTTTAATTATTGTCAACAAGGCCGCAGCCAACTCGCGGAATTGACGCCATTGCCGGCCGAAACCCTGAGCCGCGACCAGCAATGGCGTTTGGCGACGCTGACCGAGGAATTTGCGCCCGATATCGATCCGCTGCCGCTGTTTCAACGTTACCGCGCCGCCCATATCGACGCCAACGCCGACTTCGTGATCGGACGATTGCTGTTGAAACGCGGCGATGCGGCCGGTATCGACGCAATCCAGGCGGCGATGCAGGCCAAGCCGGAATTGGCGCTCGACGGTTGTCGCTGGCTGGAATACTTTTACCGCAGCCGGGGCGAGGACGCTGCCGCGGAGCAGTGGATACGCCGGGCGGAGCGGCAAATCGACGTCAACCATGCCGCGGCTATCGAGCGGCAAAACCTGACGCGCAAAGACGTGTTGATCATGCCCGATGCCGACGACGACACCTTGGCCGTGTTGCGCGCAGCCGGCCAAAACTTGTCCGGCGTCAAGCGTATTTGGCTGGCGGAAAAACCGATGCAGCATTATCCCGAGGCCAAAACCTATGTCGTAGCGTTTGCCAAAACCCGCTTTGCCAACGAAAAAAAACTGACGCAGCAGCTGATTTCCGAACTCCAGCTGCCGCAAAACCTGTTCGTGTTGTGCAAATCCGGTGCTTATGCAGCCATTGCCAAACGGGCGATCAAGGCCGGTATCGAAGTTTACCGGCGCTAAGCCGCCACCACGGGACTCCCCCCGCCGCCCGCTCCGGCTTCGGACGGGCGGCACAAAATCCGTCACCCACCGAACCCCATCCCGCGCTAAAATCGCGATCCCGGTGCGGCATGTCGCCGAGCCGAACGTTTTATCGCCACCATGCTCAATTTCAAAAACATCGCGATTCGCCGCGGCAGCCGCCAACTGTTCAGCGGGGCGTCTTTCACCATTCATAAGGGCCAGAAAATCGGCTTGACCGGCGCCAACGGTGCCGGCAAATCCAGCTTGTTCGCGCTGTTGCGCGGCGAGTTGCATGCCGACGAAGGCGAGTTCTCGTTGCCGCCGAATCTGGAAATCGCCCATGTCGCCCAGGAAACTCCGGCATTGCCGTGTTCGGCGATCGATTATGTGCTGGACGGCGATCAGGCCTTGCGCCGGCTGCAGGCCGAGTTGGTTGCGGCGGAGCAGGCGCACGACGGTTTGAAACTGGCGGAATTGCATGCGGCACTGGAGCACGCCGGCGGCTACACCGCCCAGGCCCGCGCCTCGCGGTTGTTGAACGGTCTGGGTTTTACCAGCGAGCAGGAAGCCCGGCCGGTCAGTTCGTTTTCCGGCGGCTGGCGGATGCGACTGAATCTGGCCCAGGCCCTGATGTGCCGCTCCGACGTGTTGTTGCTGGACGAACCCACCAACCACCTGGATCTGGACGCCGTGATTTATTTGCAGGACTGGCTGGTCAAATATCCCGGCACGCTGTTGCTGATTTCGCACGACCGCGATTTTCTGGATGCGATCACCGACCACATCGTCCATATCGAACAAGGCAAGGCCGAGATTTATACCGGCAATTATTCCGACTTCGAGCGGATGCGGGCCGAGAAACTGGCGCAGCAGCAATCCGCCTTCGAAAAGCAACAGCGCGAGATTGCCCACATCCAGAGCTTCATCGACCGCTTCAAGGCTAAAGCCACCAAGGCCCGCCAGGCGCAAAGCCGGATCAAGGCGCTGGAGCGGATGGAAATCATCGCCCAGGCCCACATCGATTCGCCGTTCGGATTCGCCTTCCCGCCGCCGAAGCGGATGCCGAATCCGCTATTGAAGATCGAGGAAGCCGACATCGGCTACGGCGACAAGGTGGTGATCAAAAACGCCAGCCTGTCGATCTCGCCCGGCGACAGGATCGGCCTGCTCGGCCCTAACGGCGCCGGCAAGTCCAGCTTAATCAAAGTTTTATCCGGGCAAATGCCGGCGTTGGCTGGTAAGCTGCAGACCGCCCAGGATTTGAACATCGGCTATTTCGCTCAGCACCAGCTCGAATTGCTGCGACTGGAGGAAAGCCCGCTGTGGCATTTGCAGCAACTGGACAAACAGGCCACCGAGAAGGATTTGCGCAATTTTCTGGGCGGCTTCGATTTTCGCGGCGACAAGGTCAACGATCCGGTCGGGCCGTTTTCCGGCGGTGAAAAAGCCCGGCTGGTGCTGGCGATGCTGGTCTATCAAAATCCGAATCTGTTGTTGCTGGACGAACCGACCAACCACCTGGATCTGGAAATGCGCCACGCGTTGAGCGTGGCCTTGCAGGACTACCAGGGCGCGCTGGTGGTGGTGTCGCACGATCGGCACTTGCTGCGTTCGGTCACCGACCAGTTGCTGTTGGTGGCGGGTGGCCGGCTGCAGCCTTTCGACGGCGATCTGGACGATTACAAGCAATGGCTGGCGGAACAGAAGAGGGCTGCGGACGAACCGGCCGCCGGTAGCGACTCGACCGGCAACGTATCGCGCAAAGACCAACGCAAGCAGGATGCCGAACGCCGGCAACGGCTGAAGCCGCTGCTGGATGCGGTCAAAAAGGCCGAAGCGGCGGTGGAAAAGTTTCACCAGCAACAACGGGATCTGGAAGAGATGCTGGCGGATCCGGCGATTTATGCCGACGAACACAAGGAACAATTAAAACAACTGCTAAGCCGCAAAAGCCAGATCGACAGCGCGCTGGAACAAGCCGAGATGGATTGGCTGGCCGCGGAGGAAAACCTACAACAAGCGGAGTGACCATGTACCAACTGATTGTGTTGTTTTTCGAGATTGCCATCCTGCGCAAAGGTCCGCAGGATGTACCGGCCGCTCCGGTGTTGTACCGGCTGGTTTTCTTACCCTATATCGGCGTCAATCTTTTGATTCTGCTGCTGGACGGCTCCTGGAGCAAAGCCATCGCTCAGATCGCAGTGGAAACGGCGTTACTGGTCGGGTTTTGTTATCCGCTGCTGTATTTCGCCGGCAAAACCGCCCGGTTTCCGCAGACCTTTACCGCCTTGCTGGGCACCGACGCCCTGATCAGCTTATGCGCAATTCCGGCCGTGGCCAGCCTGCAAACCCAAATCGGCGACGTTGCTTTCATCGTGGTGATGGGCATGATGATCTGGCATTGGCTGGTCAACGGCCACATCTTCCGGAATGCGCTGGATCGGCCCTTGCTATTCGGCTTGGCGTTGGCGTTTTTATATATACTGATTTCCTCGCAAGTAATGACCTTATTATTCGCCGGATCTGCCGCCGATTAACCTGGAGCTTATTTATGACGCTGTACCAACATATCTTGCTGGCCGCCGATTTTTTCGAACACGGCGGCCAAGTCGCGGAAAAAGCCAAACGCCTTGCCGAACAAAACCAGGCCCAACTCAGCCTGGTACATGTGGTCGACAATCTGCCGATTACCGATCCGGCTTACGGGCCGATGATTCCGTTCGATGTCGATTTGACCCAGGAACTGATCGAAGCCACTAAAAAACGGCTGGCCGAATTGGGCGAAAAATTGGGCGTGCCGGCCGAGCGGCAATGGTTGGAGATGGGCAGCCCGAAACTGGAAATCGTCCGCGTCGCCGCGGAAAACCAAGTCGATTTGATCGTGGTCGGCTCGCACGGCCGCCACGGCCTGGCTTTGTTATTGGGTTCTACCGCCAACGGCGTGTTGCACCATGCCCAATGCGATGTGCTGGCGGTGCGCCTGGCCGATGATTGAATTGGTGCTGGGCGGCGCCCGTTCCGGCAAGAGCCGCTATGCCGAACAGCAGGCGCTGGCCAGCGGACTGCCGGTGGTTTATGTGGCGACCGCCGAAGCCGGCGACGCCGAAATGCGAGCGCGGATCGAGCACCATCGGCAGCGGCGGCCGGCCGAGTGGGCAACCGTGGAAGAGCCGCTGGATTTGGCGCGGGTCATTACCGAATCGGCCGGCCGTGGCCAATGTTTGCTGGTGGATTGTCTGACCTTGTGGCTGTGTAATGCGCTGTTCGACCGGCAAGGGAATCTGCAGGCGGAGCGTTACCGCGACCTTAGCGATGCCTTGTGCAAGGCGCTGAGTATCGGCGGCCAGCGGGTGATTCTGGTCAGTAACGAAGTCGGCTTGGGCGTGGTCGCCGCCGATCCGATGACACGCCGCTTCGTCGACGAAGCCGGCTTCCTCCACCAAAAACTGGCCCAACTCTGCGATAAAGTGGTGCTGGTCACCGCCGGTTTGCCGCAAATCCTGAAACAGGTTTAATCCCGCCGATGAATTGGATCTTCGAGCCGATTGCCGCGCCCGCGGCCGACTATTACCTGCAAGCCCAACAACGCCAGCAGCAACTGACCAAACCGCCCGGTTCCTTGGGCGTGTTGGAGGACTGCGCTGCCCGGCTGGCGGCGATGCAACGCAGCGCAGCGCCGGGCTTAGACCGCATTCATATCAGCGTGTTTGCCGCCGACCACGGTATCGCCGCCGAGGGCGTATCGGCCTTTCCGCAAGCGGTTACCGCGGAAATGGTGAAAAACTTCGCCGCCGGGGGCGCCGCGGTCAATGTGTTGGCTCGCCATATCGGCGCTGATTTCGAAGTGGTCGATACCGGCTTACTGCAGCCGGTGGCGCTGCCGAACGTGATTGCCGACCGCGCCGGTTCCGGCACGGCCAATTTCGTCGATAGCCCGGCGATGACCGCCGCCCAACTGGAATTCGCGCTGGCTGCCGGCCGCCGTGCCGTGGCGCGGGCGCTATCGAACGGCGCGCAACTGTTCGTCGGCGGCGAAATGGGCATCGCCAATACCACTAGCGCCAGCGCGTTGGCCGCGGCCTGTTTGGGTCTGCCGGCCGTGGAGATTACCGGCGCCGGGACCGGTTTGCTGCCGGAACAAATCGGCCGCAAAGCCGCGGTGATCGAGGCCGCGCTGCAACGCCACCGGCCGCTGTTGGACACGCCGTTCGCCATTCTGCAAACCTTGGGCGGTTTCGAAATTGCCGCACTGGCCGGCGCTTATATCGCCGCGGCCCAACAGGGATTGCCGGTTTTGGTCGACGGTTTCATCAGTAGCGTCGCCGCCTTGCTGGCGGCGCGGCTCAACCCCGGCTGCACGGCCTGGTTTTTCTTCGGCCATTGTTCGGCGGAAATGGGTCACGGCCGGGTGCTGCAGGCGTTGCAAGCCCGGCCACTGCTGACGATGGACATGCGTCTGGGCGAAGGCAGCGGTGCGGCGTTGGCGGTACCTATCCTGCAAATCGCCTGCCGGCTGCACAACGAAATGGCGACCTTTGCCGAAGCCGGAGTATCCGCAGGCTGACGCCGGCAGCGAGCGTTGCGGACGATGGCAGGCCATGGCGCTTTCCCGTATCATGGCCGGCGCTGCAAATATCCGAATCGCTCCGGCGCGGCAGAATAATAAAAACAACTCAAACCAATGCGGATTAGCCCATGCTAGGACATATCGAAAGTTACGACGAACGCTGCCAAACCGGTGTTATCAAATACCAAAACCAGTTTTACGAATTCCATATCGACCAATGGACCTCCCAAGAGCCGCCTAAAGCCGGCGACGACGTCGATTTCGATCAGGACGACGGCAAAGTCACCGAAGTCAGTCCGGTCGGTGCCTACTTGATGGAAGTCAAACCGGTAAAGAGCCGGATGTTGGCGGCCTTGCTGGGTATTGCTTTCGGCGCGATCGGTTTGCACCGGATCTATCTGGGGTTTTATATGTTGGGTCTGTTGCAAACCCTGGTCACGCTGGGCACCGGCGGTTTCGGCGTGATGTGGGGTTTTATCGAAGGCGTACTGATTTTTACCGGCCATATCGATAAAGACGCCAAGGGCCGGCATCTGAAATAACCGTGCAGGCATTCTGGCTGGCCTTACAGTTTCTGACCCGCATTCCGGTCCCGGACACCGGTCCGGCCGACCCGCGCCGGCTGGGTCAATCCGCACTGTATTATCCGGCGGTGGGCCTGCTGCTGGGTTTGCTGCTGGCGCTGCTGGCGGCAATGCTGGCCGGCGGCCCGCACTTGGCCGGTGCCGCGCTGGTGCTGGCCGCCTGGGTGTTACTGACCGGCGGCCTGCATCTGGACGGTTTGGCCGATTGCGCCGACGCCTGGGTCGGTGGCTACGGCGACCGCGAGCGCAGCTTGCGGATTATGAAAGACCCTAGCTCCGGCCCGATTGCGGTGTGCGTTTTGCTACTGGTGTTGCTGCTGAAATTCGCTGCGATCGAAGCGCTGCTGGCCGAACAACGCTATGCGCCGCTGGTGTTGGCGCCGGTATTGGGCCGGGCGGCGATTTTGCTGTTGATGTGCAGCACCGCTTACGTCAATCCTCACGGCCTGGCTGCCAAACTGCTGGGACAGTTTCCGGCAGACGCGGCGCGTTGGCCGATCGCGGCCAGTGCGCTATTGGGCGTGGCGCTGGCGGGTTGGCCGGCGCTATTGGCCGCCGGGCTACTGCTGTTTTGGCTGCGCCGCACCGCCATCGCCCGCTTGGGCGGCTGCACCGGCGACGTCTACGGCGCGGCGGTGGAGTTGGTGGAAACCGCCGTGATTGTCGCCGCCGCATTTTGATGACGCAGTCGCCTTACCGCTTTTCCGAGCCGGAACTGAACGGCGTCTACCGCGCTATCGCCGAACGCCGCGACATGCGCCATTTCCTGGATATCCCGGTCGATCCGCAAGTCTTGACGCGCTTGCTGCAAGCCGCGCATCAGGCCGGCAGTGTCGGCCTGATGCAACCCTGGCGGTTTTTGCGGATCAGCGACCGCGAACTGCGCCGGCAGATCCATGAGCTGGTGGAAGCCGAGCGCCGCGCTACCGCAGAGGCGTTAGCCGAACGCCACGACGAATTCATGAAGCTGAAAGTGGAAGGCATCCTCGATTGCGGCGAGCTGTTGGTCGTCGCGTTGCCGGACCGGCGTGAACGTCACGTCTTCGGTCGCCGCACCCTGCCGGAAATGGATTTGGCCTCGGCCTCTTGTGCGATCCAGAATCTGTGGCTGGCGGCCCGCGCCGAAGGTCTGGGCTTGGGCTGGGTATCGTTGTTCGAGCCGCAGGCGCTGGCAAATTTGTTGAACATGCCGGCCGGCAGCCGGCCGATAGCGATTTTATGTTTGGGCCACGTCGCCGAGTTTTACCCGAAGCCGATGCTGGAATTGGAAAATTGGGCCGCGCCGCAGCCGTTGTCGGCATTCGTTTACGAAAATAGCTGGCCCGATGACACCTAAGTCGCCGTTTCCGGCCTTGATGGTGCAGGGCACCACCTCCGATGCCGGCAAAAGCACGCTGGTCACGGCCTTATGCCGTTACTACCGGCGCCAGGGCGTCAGCGTAGCGCCATTCAAACCGCAAAACATGGCCTTGAACAGTGCCGTGACCTTAGACGGTGGCGAAATCGGCCGGGCGCAGGCGGCACAGGCCGCCGCCTGCGGTCTGCCGCCGCATAGCGATATGAATCCGGTATTGCTGAAGCCCAATTCCGATACCACGGCCCAAGTCATCATCCATGGTAAGGTCCTGCAAAACCAGTCTGCGGCCCAGTACCACGACTATAAAAAAGTGGCGAAACAAGCCGTGCTGGCGTCGTGGCGGCGCTTGACCGAACAATACGCGATGGTCATCGTCGAAGGCGCCGGCAGTCCGGCCGAAATCAATTTGCGCGCCGGCGATATCGCCAACATGGGCTTTGCCGAAGCGGTGGATTGTCCGGTGATTTTGATCGCCGATATCGACCGCGGCGGCGTGTTCGCCCATCTGGTCGGTACGCTGGAATTGCTGTCGGACAGCGAGCGGCGGCGGGTAGTGGGATTCGTTATCAACCGTTTCCGCGGCGACATCGGTTTGCTGCAGCCCGGCCTGGACTGGCTGGAAACCAAAACCGGCAAGCCGGTGCTGGCGGTGTTGCCTTATCTGCACGACTTGTACCTGGAAGCGGAGGACGCGCTGTCCACCCGCCATGCCGCAGCCGGCGCCGGCGGTTTTCAGGTTGTCGTGCCGCATTTGCCCAGTTTCAGCAACCATACCGATTTCGACCCGCTGCAATTGCATCCCGGCGTCAAAGTCAGCTTCGCCAAGCGGCCGGACCAGGTCGACGGCGCCGATCTGGTCGTGCTGCCGGGCAGTAAGGCCGTGCGTAGCGATCTGGCGCAATTGCGCGAGCGGGGCTGGGATGGCTTCATTCGCCGGCATTTGCGCTACGGCGGCAAATTGCTGGGCATTTGCGGCGGTTTCCAGATGCTGGGCCAGACGATCGCCGATCCGCTCGGTCTGGAAGGCGCCCCCGGCCAAGCCGAAGGGTTGGGCTTGCTGGATATGGCGACCGAGTTGCAAGCCGAGAAATGCCTGAAGCGCACGGCCGGCCGTTTTTACCGGCAGAATACACCGGTGGCCGGCTACGAAATCCATCTCGGTATCAGTCGCGGTCCGGCCTTGTTCAGTCCATTATTCGAGCTGGCCGACGGGCCGGACGGCGCGGTTGCCGCCGACGGCCAAGTCGCCGGCAGTTACCTGCACGGCCTGTTCGATTTGCCGGAAGCCTGCGACGCACTGTTGGCCTGGGCCGGGTACAGCGCCAATCAGGCCGTCGATTTCAATGCGCTGCGCGAGGCCGGGATCGAGCGTCTGGCCGATTGCCTGGCCGAACACTGCGATTTCGCCAAGCTGGAAACCAGCGTCCGCCGGTTCGGTTCAGAACGATAGTTCGCAATGCTCCAGTAACTGGACGATCTCCAGATTCACTTCCAATAGCTGTTTAAACTGCTCGGCAGCTTCCGCGTTGCGGCCCTCTTGCCGGTTACGCCACATCAATTGCGCCAGCCGGTGTTGCTGCTGTTGCGCGCGTTCCAGCTGCTCCAGTAATTGCCGATCGACGTTGCGTTCGTTTTTCTGCCGCTCCAGCCAGCGGCCGAGGTGCGATTTTTTGGCCGTGGCAACCGGCCAGCGCGGTTTGATGTCGATAGCTTCGCCGTGCAGGCATTGCTCCAGCCGGCGCAACCAGTATTGCTGTTGCAATTTCAGCAATTCCAACTGTCTGTGCCAGGCGCTGCGCTCGGTTCCGGCGCAACGGCTCCAGGCCGGCGGATGGCGGTAATTGGCGACCCAGCCCAACACGGCGTCGGCCGGCATCGGCCGGGCAATGCCGTAGCCTTGGGCGACGCTGCAGCCCAAGTCGATCAGAAACACGCCGTGTTCGAGGTCTTCGACGCCTTCCGCTACCGCCTCGCGTTTAAAGGCTTTGGCGAGTGCGATCACGCTCTCGACGATGGCCATGTCGTCCGGATCGTCGATCATATCGCGGACGAAGCTCTGGTCGATTTTGACGGTGTTGATGGTCAGGTGGCGCAGATGGGCCAGTGATGAATAGCCGGTGCCGAAATCGTCCAGCGCGCAGGGTATGCCCAATTCGTGGTAGCACTGCTTCAAGACTTCGCCGACCGAAATCAAATCTTCCAACACGCTGCTTTCCAGTACTTCCAGTTCCAGTTGCCGGGACGATAGCTGCGGGAATTCGGCCAGCAGCGTCTCCAGATTCTTGATGAAATCCGGCCATTGCAGATGCCGCGGCGAGACATTGACGCTGATTTGCTGGTTCAAGCCTTGTTCGCGCCAGCTTTGCAATTGGATGAAGGCCTGACGCAGCACCCAGTTGCTGACGTCGATTTCCAGCGGCGTATTTTCGATGATCGGCAGGAATTCGGCCGGCGGCAACAGGCCGCGCTCGGGGTGGCGCCAGCGAATCAACGCTTCCATGCCGACGATCTCGCCCGATTTCAAATTGACCTTGGGCTGGTAATACAGGCGGAACTGATTTTGGGCCAAGGCTTGGCCGACTTCGGCCAAAGCCTGTTCCAGCCGGCTGGGGCGCTGGCTGTAGCCGCTGCTCGGCGGCGGCAGATGTTCGTACAATTTGAAGCGGTTGCGGCCTTCGAGCTTGGCCTGGTACATGGCCTGGTCGGCATGACGCAGCAGGATGTCCGGGTCTTCCATATCCAGCGGGTAGACCGTCACGCCGCTGCTGGCGGCGATACGCACGTGGCGTTCCACCAATTCGAACGGCTCGGCCAAGGCCTGGTGAATCCGGCCCAGGGTGTCTTCGCATTGTTGGATCGATTGCAGGTTCTCGAACAGCAAGGCGAATTCGTCGCCGCCCAGGCGGCAGACCGTGTCGCCTTCGCGCAGATTCATCTTGATGCGTTTGGCGACCTCGATCAACAACTGGTCGCCGGTTTCGTGGCCGAAATGGTCGTTGACCTGCTTGAAGCCGTCCAGATCCAGGTAACACAACGCCAGCAGCGAGTCGGCGCGCTTGCTGTGGGCGATGGCCTGGGCGAATCGGTCGGCAAACAGCGCGCGGTTCGGTAACTGGGTTAACGGATCGAAATGCGCCAGTACTTCCAGTTCCTGCTGTTGCTTTTTGGTTTCGGTGATGTCGGAAAACAAGCCAATGTAATTGATGATGGCGCCGGATTCGTCGCGCAATGCCGAGACCGTCAGCAGCTCGGCGTACAAGTCGCCGTTCTTACGCCGGTTCCAGATTTCGCCACGCCAATGGCCGTTTTGGCTCAGGGTTTGCCACATCTGTGCATAAAACTCGTTGGACTGGCGGCCGGATTTGAGAAACCGCGGATTCCGGCCGATCGCTTCGTCGCGGCTGTAGCCGGTGATTTCGCTGAACGCGGTGTTGACGTCGATGATCAACGCATCGACATCGGTAATCATGATGCCTTCGTGGGCATCGGAAAATACCCGCGCCGACAGCCGCAGTTTTTCCTCGGCCTTTTTACGTTCGCTGATATCCTGGACGATACCGCGCATGCGCACCGGTTTGCCGGAAGCGTCGCGTTCGGCCTGACCCACCGAGCGCATCCAGCGTCGCTCGCCGCCGTTGCCTTGAATCCGGTATTCCACCTCGTATTTGGCACCGGTTTCGATATGGCGCCGCGTCGCTTCAATCAATAAAGGCCGGTCTTCCGGGTAAACCACGGCCAGAAAATCGGCCCAGGTATGAATGTCTCTGACCGGAAAACCCAATTCGGAGGTGACGATCTCGGACCAGAACTGGCGGTTGGTTTGCAAATCCGATTCCCAAATGCCGACGCCGCCGTAGAACTGGCTGATACGAAACCGCTCTTCGCTTTGCTTCAGTGCCAGTTCGGTTTGCTTGCGTTCGGTAATATCTTGCACCAGGACGACGAAGCGGTCGTGACCGGCTTTGTAGCTGTCGATGGCGTACCAGCGGTCGATCTGCGCCACATGGTTTTCGAAGTGTTTCGGTTCGCCGCTGATGTCCAGGCCGTCGAAACTGTTGATCCAGGCCGCTTCGGTTTGCGGTAACACCTGTTTGACGGTCTTGCCGATCCAATTTTCGCGGCCAAGGCCGGTCATTTTTTCGAAAGCGGGATTAATGTCCAGGTAACGGTAGTCGACGATTTTGCCGCCGGGATCGCGAATCACCTGGTGCAGCGCAAATCCGAGAGACATGTTGGTGTACAAGCGCGCCAGATCGGCTTCGCTGGTTTTGCGGGCCCGGATCTCGCGGCGTAAGCGGTAAACCCAGTAAAAGCAGAACAGCAAAGCCAATAGCAAGGCCAGCGCCGGTTTGGCCAAGGTTTTCAGGTCGGCGCCGGTGTCGGCCTGGATTCCCAGCCAGCGGTTGGTGATCTTGTCGCGTTCGGTTGGCTCGATCGCCGCCAAAGCTTTTTCCAGCAAACTCAACAATTCCGGGTGAGCTTTGGTCACAGCCAGCCGACTTTCGCCGACGTAGCCGGTCTGGCCGAGGATGCGCAGGTTGGACAGGCCTTGTTGTTTGATGATGAAGCTGGCGGAAGCGGCATCGCCGATGTATGCGTCAACTTTGCCCTCGTCCAATAGTCGCAGGCAGTCATTTACCGAACCGCCAACCGTCAGTTGCAAGTTCGGATAGTCGCGTTTAAGCAACTCCTGGACGAAATAGCCCTGTTCGACGGCGATCCGCCGTCCGGCCAGCATATGCAGCGACGTAATGAAGCCGTGGAATTTGTTGCCGATAACGACGGCCGGCATCGACAGATAGGGCTCGGTGAAGGATAGATATTGTTCGCGTTCCGGCGTCTTAAGCGCTGCGGCGACGGCGTCGAGTTCGCCGCGCTCGACCATTTCCATTATCTCTTGCCAGGTCTTGTTCTGCACTGGGACGAACTGGATGCCCAACCGCTTTTCGATCAATTGCAGAAAATCCGGGACAGCGCCGGTGTAGCGGCCTGCGGCGTCCAGGGTTTCATAGGGTGGTAAGTTCCGCTCGACGCCGAGTCGAATCGTCGGATGCTTGTTCAGCCAGATGCGTTCGGCCTCGGTCAAGGAGATGCCGTTCAAGCGGCCGCCGCTCAGAATGAAGCCGTCCAGCTGTTTCGGATTCAAGCTGGGCATTGATTTCAGATTGGAGAATATTTCCGCAACCCGCTGGAGCCGTGCCGCCTCGATTTGGCCGAGCGGAATCGTGTCGGCCTGAATCCGTTTGCGGGTTTCCTCGGCTTCGAACCGGAGTTGTCCGCGGCTGAGCTTACTGTGGTATTTGCTGCGGATTAGTTCGATAACGGCGTCCGGATGCTCCAGTGCATATTGCCAGCCTTTCAAGCTGGCGCGGCGAAACGCCTCGCTGCGGCCGGGATGCTTTTCCAGTTCGGCCTGACTGGTAAACAGGATGTCGCCGTAAAAATCGATGCCGTAGTTTTGCGGTGAGATCAGATTGAATTTGATCCCTTTTTGGCGCAAGCCAAAGGGCAGGTCAGTGACGTAGCCGGCCATCACATCGACTTTATTGCGGATCAAGTCCGAGTCGGCAAAGTTGTGGGCTACTTTTTGAAGCCGGGTTTCGTCGAGATGGGCCTCGGCCAACAGCGCGCGGATTTGGGCGTTGTTTTCGCCGGCCAGATCGTACATGACTCTTTTGCCGGACATTTCATAGGGGCTGAGGATGCCGGAAGATTGCTTGCTGAACAACGCCAGGGCGTCGTGCTGGAAGATGGCCGCCAAGGCGACAATCGGTTTGCCGTTGGCGTACCGGACGACCAAGCCGGAGTCGCCGATGCCGTAATCGGCTTGGCCGGAAACGACTTGTTCGACGAAATCCTGCGCAGGATCGCGTTCACGGATCTCGACCTGCAAGCCTTCCTCGGCATAGTAGCCTTGTTCGAGCGCGGCGTAATAGCCGGCGAATTGAAACTGATGAAACCACTTAAGCTGCAGTGTTACCGGCTCCGGCGCCTGCCCGGCAGCGAGGGCTGCGGCATTGAACGACACGGCAAAAACCGTTGCCAGCCGAATAAAGCTTTTTGTCATGGGGCGGCACGCCGGAATGAAAGTAGGGTTATTCTACATCCAAAAATCGAACGCCCCAGCCGGTTTTAATCGGCGCTGTAGGTCGCGGTCGTAAATATCGCTTGAAATTTATTTTTGCCGGTATTCGATTTTCGTTGTTGCGTATTGGTGAGGGCCAGTTTGGCCTCGTTCTGCAATTGGCTGTCGGCAAAATACTGGTTTTTGCGTAACGGTGCTTGCACCGCTTTACGCAAATATTCTTCCGCTTCGGCACTGCGGTCTTGCTGCAGCAAATAGTCGGCGTAGAAATAATTGGCGTCAATGCCGTTGGGATTGATTTTCAGGCTGGCCTTTAACATTTGTTCGGCCAATTGGTTGTCCCCGAAAGAAATGGGCCAGCCGGGCGCCATGTAATACAAGGTGCCCAGCGTGACATAAGCGGCGCCATCCAATGCCTCGGGTTGCAATGCAATCGCTTCTTCCAACAAGCCTTTGGCAGTTCTCAGGCTAGCCAATGCATCCAATGATGACTGAAATTCGGCGTTGGTGGCGATGATGGTTGCTTGCCAGATTTTTGGTTCGGCGGCGCGCGGAAAGCGTTTGCCCAACTCGGCCGCTTTGTCGATCAAAGCCGGATAGGCTTTGCGCTGTAAGCTCTCGTCGTTCTGGTAATACACCTTGGCCCACTCGCCCTCCAAATTGTCGATGGCATGGGTCAGCTCCGACGCCCAGATCGGGGTCGCGAAAAGTATCAAAAAAACAACAACAGTAGCTTTGCTCATACAGAAAATATAGAGCATTGCACCTCGCTTTTCAATACTTCTCGTAAATTATTGTTATTTATCCCAATCCTTGAACGGATTTTTTGCCAAATTATTGTTGTAATAGCGCAAATCGTCCGTCACTTCCTGGCCCAGCCAGGTCGGTTTTGCAAAAGATTCGCCAATTTGCGACAACTCGATCTCAGCCACGATCAAGCCTTGATTGTCGCCGAGGAATTCGTCGATTTCCCACAGATGCGGCTCGCGGCGCACGAAATGGCGGACTTTTTCAATCACCGGCTTATGGCAGAGCTCGGCCAGCAATTGCTCGGCATCGGCCAACGGGATCTCGTATTCGAATTCGAGGCGATGGGTTCCGATCGTCGCGCTTTTAATATTCAACCAGGCTTGGCTGTCGGAAATCCGTACTCGGATCGAGCTGAGCGGACTCCCGCTCAGATAGCCTTGTTTGTATAAAACCGAATCCTCGACTTCGTCACGCCAAGCGTCGTTAGCCAATAAAAATTTGTGTTCCACTTCGAGCGCCATGCTGTGTTTCCTCGCGGCAAAAGCGACATGATAATGGCTGGGAGCGGACTTTTCAGGACTTCGGGTGGGCGAGCCGGGCGCAGACGCCGACTCGGGGCTGGCTGAGGCAGATGGAGGGCGCGCCGCCGAATTGCCGGGCGGCGCATTGGAACTGTTGTGGATTATGCCGGCGAATCGGCGCTTTTGCGGCCGACGCCGAAGCTTTCCAGCAACATCAGGCCGACGCCGATGCAAATCGCCGAATCGGCGATATTGAACGCTGGCCAATGCCAGCTTTGGTAATAAACGTCGAGAAAATCGATCACGTAACCGTAAGCCACCCGGTCGATCAGATTGCCGATCGCGCCGCCAAGTACCAGCGACAAGGCCCAGGCCATCAGGGTTTCATATGGTTTCAGTCGGTACAACCAGACGCCGATGATGCCGCTCATCACCAGTGCCAGCCCGGCGAACAGCCAGCGCTGCCAGCCGCCGGCCTGAGCCAGAAAACTGAAGGCGGCGCCGGTATTGCGGGCGTAAGTCAGATTGAAATTCGGCAGCAACGGAATCGATTCATAGAGTTGCATCGTCGCGTCGACCGTCAGTTTGCTGGCTTGGTCCAATATCAGCACCAGCGCCGAAACCCAAAGCCACTTAAGCATAACGACGGGTCTCACCATTGCCGGCTACGTTTTCCACGCAACGACCGCACAACTCCGGATGCTCCGGATGCTCGCCGATGTCGTAACGTTGGTGCCAGCAGCGCACGCATTTTTGCTGCTCGGATACTCTCACCTTTATTCTCAAACCGTCGATATCGGTCGCAACCGCATCGTCCGGGCAGAACTGCATATCGGAAACGCCGGCATTGGAAGTGATGAAAATAAAGTGCAACTCTTTGCCCAGTTTGTTCAATTCGGCGCCGTAAACTTCGTTGCAATACAAATCGACTTCGGCATTCAACGATGCGCCGATCGCGCCGTCTTTGCGCAAGGCTTCAAGTTCCTTCGACACCGCCGCGCGCACCGCCATGACCCTGTCCCAGGTGTCGCGGTTGATCGCGGCATCGGCTTCCAGCGGGAACAAGCCTTGGTACCAGGTTTCCAGGAATACCGACTCGCCGCGTTGGCCGGGGATGAAGTGCCAGATTTCGTCGGCGGTATAGCTGGTGATTGGCGCCAGCCAGCGTACCAGTGCCTCGACGACATGGTACATCGCGGTCTGGCCGGAACGGCGCGCCAGGCAATCTTCCTTGGCGGTGTACTGGCGGTCCTTGACGATGTCCAGATAAAAACCGCCCAAGTCGATGCTGCAAAAATTCAGCACTTTTTGGTAGATCACCTGGAATTGGTATTCGTTATAAGCCACCTTGATTTCTTCCTGCAATTGCCAGGCTTTGTCGACGACCCAGCGGTCCAGCGCCACTAAATCGTCCTTGCCGACCAGATGTTGCGTCGGGTCGAAGCCGTCCAGGTTCGCCAATAAAAAGCGCGCGGTGTTGCGCAAGCGGCGGTAGGCGTCGGAGGTGCGTTTCAGAATCTCGTCGGACACCGACATTTCGTAGCGGTAGTCGGTGCTGGCCACCCACAAGCGCAACACGTCGGCACCCAGCGATTTCATCACCGTCTGCGGCAGTACCACGTTGCCCTTGGATTTGGACATTTTCTTGCCTTCGGCATCGACGGTGAAGCCGTGGGTCAGCACTTCTTTATACGGCGCGACGTCGTTCATCGCCACCGACGCCATCAACGACGACTGGAACCAGCCGCGATGCTGGTCCGAGCCTTCCAGATACAAATCGGCCGGAAAGCGCAGTTGCTCGCGGCGTTCCAGCACGGCGGCGTGGGTGACGCCGGAGTCGAACCAGACATCCAGCGTGTCGGCGACTTTTTCGTAGTGCTCGGCGTCGGCGCCCAGCAATTCGGCCGCATCCAGTTCGAACCAGGCATCGATGCCTTGTTGTTCGATGCGCTGCGCGACTTGCTCGATCAATTCGGCGCTACGCGGATGCAGTTCGCCGCTTTCTTTATGCACGAAAAAGGCGATCGGCACGCCCCAGGTACGCTGGCGCGAGATGCACCAGTCCGGGCGGTTGGAAATCATCGCCTCGATCCGCGCCTGGCCCCATTCCGGCACCCAATCGACGCGTTTGACTTCGTTTAAGGCGGTGTCGCGTAAACCGTTTTGGTTCATCGAAATAAACCACTGCGGCGTGGCGCGGAAAATGATCGGGGTTTTGTGGCGCCAGCAATGCGGATAGCTGTGCAGCAAGGCGTGGTGGTGCAGCAAGCGGCCGCGCTCGCGTAACACTTCCAAGACCTTGTCGTTGGCGCTGAATACGTGCAGGCCGGCGAATAACTCGGTACCGGGCAGGAACACGCCATTGCTGCCGACCGGGTTGTCGACCGGCAGGTCGTATTTCATGCCGACCACATAGTCTTCCTGGCCGTGGCCGGGCGCGGTATGCACGGCGCCGGTGCCGGCGTCGGTGGTAACGTGGTCGCCGAGGATGATCGGCACCTGTCGGTCGTAGAACGGGTGCTGCAACAACAGGCCTTCCAGCGCGTTGCCCTTGCAGTAGCCGACGATGTGGTGCTCGCCGATGCCGTAACGCAACACGGCGTCTTTCAATAACGCCTCGGCTAACACCAAACGTTCGGTTTGGCCGTCGATGTCGCATTGCACCACCGCATATTCCAGTTCCGGATTCAATGCCACCGCTTGGTTGGCCGGCAGTGTCCAGGGCGTGGTGGTCCAGATCACCACCGACAGCGGGCCTTGGCCTTCGCGATCGCCGGCATGATGGCACTTTTCCATGAAGGCATGCTCGTCGACGACGGCAAAGCGCACGTCGATCGCCGGCGAATGCTTGTCCTCGTATTCCACTTCCGCTTCGGCCAGCGCCGAGCCGCAATCGGTACACCAATGCACCGGCTTGAAGCCCTTGCTGAGATGGCCCTTGGCGGCGATCCGGCCCAGGGCGCGGACGATGTCGGCTTCGAACGCGAAATCCATCGTCAAATAAGGATTGTCCCAATCGCCCAATACGCCCAAGCGGATGAATTCTTCTTTTTGAATGCCGACCTGTTTCTTGGCGTAAGCGCGGCACTCCTTGCGAAACTCGGCCGGCGATACTTTGACGCCGGCCTTGCCGACCGACTTTTCCACCATCAATTCGATCGGCAAGCCGTGGCAATCCCAGCCCGGCACGTAGGGTGCGTCGAAACCGCCCAGGGTTTTGGATTTGACGATGATGTCCTTCAACACCTTGTTCACCGCGTGGCCGATGTGAATCGCGCCGTTCGCATACGGCGGGCCGTCGTGCAGAATGAATTTAGGCCGGCCGGCGCAAGCCTCGCGAATCTTTTGATACAGTTGGTTTTCGTTCCACTGTTTCAGCATCTCCGGTTCGCGCTGAGCCAGATTGGCTTTCATCGCAAACTCGGTCTTGGGCAGGTTCAGGGTTTGTTTATAATCGATGGTCATGGTGTTTTCTGCGTAGCATTCCGGCGCGTAATCGCCGACACCGGCCGCTGAAGCCGAACGCTTGCGCCGATTTGCCGAACGGTTTAATAATGGTAAACGCGCGATTCTAGCACCAACCGGCAAGCGCTATAAAGCGCCGGCTGCGCGAAGCAGGGAACCGTAATGGCGAGGGTAGAGCTTTGCAGTGCCGCCGAATCGGTATTTTCGGCGGCGGATGATGGCGGCGGTTTAGGCCCGGTTACGCAGCCAGTACAGCCCGTATACCGCGCCGATCAGCAGGCTGACGCCAATTGCCGCCAACGGGTGGTCGTATTCGGAAGCGCTTGCGGCGGACACCGTCTCGAATGCCAGCAGGTTTGCCGCCCAAGAACGCC
This sequence comes from Methylomonas sp. Uni0011, assembly GCF_056850255.1. Taxonomy (NCBI): domain Bacteria; kingdom Pseudomonadati; phylum Pseudomonadota; class Gammaproteobacteria; order Methylococcales; family Methylococcaceae; genus Methylomonas; species Methylomonas sp. Uni0011. Next base: position 13,311 of record NZ_JBVVNO010000022.1, on the reverse strand, counting down.
CCGGTCCGGCCGCGGCGGCCAGTGCGCAAATGCTGAATAACCACCACAAGCTTTTTTTTGGCATGATACGGCTCCCGGTTGAATTTATTGTTATAGTTTTGATTCGCTATTATGTTAGCGACAAAACCGGAACGCGCAAACCTTTTTTTATTCCTGATTTCGGGTGATCCTTATGCATAGAAAACCAGCCCAAACCTCGGTCGAAATTAGCGGCTTGATCGCCGAACGCTGGAGCCCGCGCGCGTTTGCCGCCGACCAACCGGTCAGCCGGCGCGATCTGACCGCTTTACTGGAGGCGGCGCGCTGGGCGCCGTCCTGTTTCAACGACCAACCCTGGCGATTTATCGTGTGCGACAAATTCGGCGATGGGGCGGCACGGCAAATCGCGCTGAATGTCGTTGCCGAAAAGAACCGGCTATGGGCGCAAAACGCGCCGGTGTTGCTGCTGGCAGTAGCCATGAATAATTTTAATCACAACGGTAAGCCGAACCGTTGGGCCGCCTACGATACCGGCGCGGCCGCGTTGAGCATCTGCTTGCAGGCCACGGCGTTGGGTTTGGCGGCTCACCAAATGGGCGGTTTCGATGCCGATCTGGCCCGGCAAAGTTTCGGTCTGCCGGATGACTGCACGCCGATGGCGATGATTGCGGTGGGCTATCCGGCGGACGCCGCGATCCTGCCCGAGGATTTTCAGGCCGGAGAGCGCGGCGAACGCAGCCGGGCGGCTTTGGAGCAGCGCTTCTATTGCGGACACTGGGGCAAAACCTTCGACTAATCCGTACTCTTAACATCCAATCCGGCGGTTCGGCATGTTGGTGAAATCTGCAAAAACATCGTATGCGCGGAGCCTGATCGAGGCCAGTCTCGATCCGTTGGTCACCATCAGCGCCGACGGTAAAATCATGGACGTCAACAGCGCCACCGAAAAAGTCACCGGCGTGCCGCGCAAGGAATTGATCGGTAGCGATTTCTCCAACTATTTCACCGATCCGCAAAAAGCCCGCGACGGCTACCGTCTGGCGTTTTCGCAAGGCAAGGTTACCGATTATCCGCTGGCGATTTGCCACGTTTCCGGCAAGATTACCGAGGTGCTGTACAACGCCTCGGTCTACCGCGACGAAGACGACAATATCGCCGGTATTTTTGCCGCTGCCCGCGACATTACGGCCTTGAATAAGGCTCAGCGCGAATTGGAAGCGGCGATCTTGCACATGCAATTGGTCCGGGAAATGACCGATCTGCTGCAAAGCTGCCAGAAAATGGACGAAGCCTATCCGATCATGAAGGCAGCGTTCGTCCGCCTGTTCCCGGAATCCAGCGGCGGCCTGTACATGCTGGACGCCGCCGGCAATTCGTTGGTACTGGAAGACTCTTGGGGCGATACCCGGCTGGAAGCGGTATTCAACCCTGACGAATGCTGGGGCATGCGCCGCGGCCGTATCCACATCGCCCGTTGCGGTAATTCGATCAATCCCAGCTGCGGCCACGTTTGCTCCGAATCCGTTCCGTATCTATGCATCCCGTTGTTGGCCCACACCCGCGGCCTGGGATTGATCTATATCGAGCCCCGTTTCGCCGATCCCAACGGCGACGACATTGAACGCACCCTATCTATCGCCGAAGCGGCGGCAGATAGCGCACGCTTGGCTTTGGCCAATCTGACCTTGCGCGAAGAACTGCACGAATTATCGATCCGCGATCCGTTGACCGGCTTGTTCAATCGCCGCTTCCTAGAGGAAGTGCTGGATCGGGAAATCTTGCGGATGGGGCGTAGTAACAAAATGTTGGCCGTGGCGATGATCGACATTGACCATTTCAAGGTTTTCAACGACAACTACGGCCACGATGCCGGCGACGAAGTTTTGACGAAAACCGGCCAATTGATGAACGGCTTTCGCGAGGGTAGCGACATCGTTTGCCGCTACGGCGGCGAGGAATTCGTCGTGGTTACTTCGGAAGTGGATCCGGATAAAATTTTGCGCCGGCTGGAGCGTTTACGGATGGAAGTGGAGCATCTGCATGTCAAGTTCGGCAATCAGCAACTGCCGGAACTGAGCGTCTCGATCGGGGTGGCAATTTTTCCGGATCACGGCAGCAACCGGACCGAGCTGCTGAACCGGGCCGACCAGGCGCTGTATGTCGCCAAGGAAGCCGGTCGTAACCGGCTGATCGTAGCCGGCTAGCGGCGGTCAAGTCTTCGGCCGGTAGGCGAACGGTTTGGCCAGCGGTTCGCCGACAAATATGCCTTGTCCCGGCTGCTGCACGCTCTTCCAGTACGCTTCGATCAAACTGCTGCCGCGCAGGTAAAAATACAGTACCACGCCGGGATTCGGAAACTTGGCCGGAAAATTACACGGTTCCACCACCGCGCCGTAGCTGGCCGTGGCCCCGGCGCTCAGCCATTCGGTGATGCTCATTTGGCCGCCGCCGGATAGCACTCCGCCGGTCGAAGTTAAATGATCGGCGATTGCCCCCGGTAGAAACCGGTTATCGGCCAGATGCGGTACATGGGTCAGGCCGGTGAAGTAAAACATCACGTCCTGGCGACCGCTGATGTAGTCCTGCTCCAGGTAATGCACCGGCCAAAAATTCTGCAGCGCCTCGGCCACTTTCGGAAAATTCTGGGCGCGGGAGCTGCGCGCCTTGTCCGAAGTTTTCAGTAAATATGCCGCACCTTGCGGATGCGAATAATCGGCAGCGACGCCGGTATCGATCAATTTCTTGGCCTCTTCGAAGGTTTTGCCGGCCACCGCCATCGTCGGCCGCCAGGCGTGGGCCTTAAACGGTTTGTCGGTTTCGGAAGTGAAATAGGGGCTGTTGCGCGTGGTCTGGCAGCCTTTGGCGCAAAACGCCGGATCGTAACCGGCCGCGAATGCCGTCGTGATCGACATGCAGTCCACCCGAAACGGCAGCAGCCAAGTCAAGGCATACGCCTGCACGTGGGCGGGGGTTTTGGCGTCGACCTGCTGTTTCAAGGCTTCGAAGGTACGTTGCGACATCACCGCCTGCCGCGGCGGAAACTGCAGATGGATGATTTGCTCGGCCGGAATTTGCCGCTGCTGGCTGTAGTATTCGCCGATCTGCCGGCTCAGCGGATCGGCATCGTTGACGATCACCGCCAGATCGTGGCCGCTTAGGGCCGGCGCCGGGCGGTACAACGGCGAAATGGCCTCGGCCTGCACGCGGCCGGGCAAGCAGGCCAAGGCCAATATCAGCCGCAACAATTGAAACGGTTTGGCGTTGAACACTCGATTCTCCTCCAGAAAAGGGCGACCCGGTCCGATAAGCCGGCGGCCGGTCAAACCCCGAGCATAGCCGACGCGGCCTCGATTTCAAACCTGGACGCGGCTGATTGTCGATCCAATCGCCAATATTGCCTGCGCCGCTCCGTTCCGGCTAGCGGCAGGCCGCGATTTTTGCCGATCGGTAGCGCCGCGGTTTCAAGTACAATCCGGGCTTCATTGCCGCGGCCGCTTGTGCCGCATCGTCCGCCATCGGGAACGCCTGACGCCATAGGCGCAACGGCGATTGCCCGCCAAGCCGAGAGCCATTATGACTACGATCCGCCAAGCCGACTTCATTCAGAGCATCGCCGATGCCTTGCAGTTCATTTCCTATTACCACCCTAAAGACTTCATCGACGCGCTGTACGCCGCTTACCAGAAAGAACAGAGCCCGGCGGCCAAAGACGCAATGGCGCAGATTCTGATCAACTCCAGGATGTGCGCCGAAGGCCGGCGGCCGATTTGCCAGGATACCGGCATCGTCACCGTGTTTTTGAAGATCGGCATGGACCTGCGCTGGGACGCCGAATTGAGTGTGACCGAGATGGTCAATGCCGGCGTGCGCCAGGCTTATCTGCATCCGGATAATGTGCTGAGGGCATCCATCCTGTCCGATCCGGCCGGCAAACGTATCAATACCAGGGACAACACGCCGGCGGTGGTACATATGGAGTTGGTGCCGGGGGATAAGGTGGACGTCGAAGTCGCGGCCAAAGGCGGCGGCTCGGAAGCCAAATCCAAGTTCGTGATGTTGAACCCGGCCGACAACATCGTCGATTGGGTGTTGAAAACCGTGCCGACCATGGGTGCCGGCTGGTGTCCGCCGGGTATCCTGGGTATCGGTATCGGCGGCACTGCCGAAAAAGCCATGATTTTGGCGAAGCAGGCCTGCATGGGCTCGATCGATATTCAGGATCTGATCGCCCGCGGCCCGAGCAATGCCTTGGAAGAACTGCGTTTGGAACTCTACGATAAGGTCAACGCGCTCGGCATCGGCGCCCAGGGCCTGGGCGGCCTGACCACCGTGCTGGACGTGAAAATCCTGGATTACCCAACCCACGCCGCCAACAAGCCGGTGGCGATGATTCCCAATTGCGCCGCCACCCGCCACGCGCATTTCGTGTTGGACGGTTCCGGGCCGGCCATCTTGACGCAGCCCAAACTGTCGGATTGGCCGGCCATTACCCAATCGGCCAGCACCGCCCGTCGCGTCAACATCGACGGCCTGACCAAGCAGGATGTTGCCGATTGGCAGCCCGGCGAAACCCTGCTGCTCAGCGGCACTTTGTTGACCGGCCGCGATGCCGCCCACAAACGCATCGTCGATTTGCTGAACAAAGGCGAAGCGTTGCCGGACGGGGTCGATTTAAAAGACAAGTTCATTTATTACGTCGGTCCGGTCGATCCGGTGCGCGACGAAGTGGTTGGTCCGGCCGGACCGACCACCGCGACGCGGATGGACAGTTTTACCGACACCGTGCTGGAACAGACCGGCCTGCTGGGTATGATCGGCAAATCCGAACGCGGCCCGCAAGCCATCGAGGCCATCGCCAAACACAAAGCGGTGTATTTGATTGCAGTGGGCGGCGCCGCTTATCTGGTATCCAAAGCCATCAAACAGGCGCGGGTCGTGGCCTTTCCCGAATTGGGCATGGAAGCGATCCACGAATTCGTGGTCGAGGATATGCCGGTCACCGTGGCGGTGGATAGCCGAGGCGAGTCTATTCACAACAGCGCACCTAAGCTGTGGCAAGCGAAAATCGGCAAAATCAAGGTGGTCGTGGAGTAGGTAAGTCGCCCGCAAGCGCCTGACTTTACCGGGCGGACTCGGTGCCGGCGGCCGGTTGGAGTTCCCGGTATATACGGCATATGCCCAATTTTTTGGCGAGTCGGTGGGGATTTTGACTTTTGAAACGTCTTAACTGAAGAGGCCCTGTAAGCAAAGGGCCGCCTCACCGTCCAAAACCGTTCATTCATCGACGCATGCCCTTACCCCGCAAACCGGCCTCGACTTTAACGCTCTGCGCTGGGCTGGTTGCGGCGGCGTGCGCTTGCCAGTCGCTACCGCCCCGCGATCCCCAGGATCTCGCCTTTGCGCCGCCGCCGCAATGGTCGGAACAGCCGATGGCGCCGGAGCAGTCGGTCTCGGCGTGGCTGGATCGCTTTGCCGACACGCAATTGACGGCGTTGGTGGCCGATGGTCTGGCCGGCAATTTCGATCTGCAGGTCGCTGCGGCCCGTATCGATGCGGCCCGCGAACAAGCGGTGGTGGCCGGCGCCGGGCGTTGGCCGCAAGCTTATTTCAATCCGGGTTACCAACGCAGCCGCGATCTCGGCGTCGAATCCGGCCGCTTTGCCGCGCTATTCAACTTGAGTTGGGAGCTGGATGTCTGGGGCCGGATCAAGGCGGGGCAGCAGGCCGCCGTCCTCAATGCCGCTGCGGTCGCCGACGATTATCGGGCGGCCCGGCTCTCGCTGGCGGCGCGGATTGCCCAAGCTTATTTCGCCCTGGCCGAAGCCCGCTTGCAGGCTCATGTTGCGGCGCAATCGGTCCACGACCGCGGCGTGATCGTCGATCTGGTGCGCGGCCGATTTAATAGAGGTTTGACCCGCGGTCTGGATTTGCGGCTGGCATTGACCGATCTGGCGAATGCCCAAGCCCAACTGGCCCAAGCCGAAAACGACGTGCAATTGTTGGCGCGGCTACTGCAAACCCTGCTCGGCCGTTATCCGGACGGCCGGATCGCTCAAACCGCGGCGAACGACCCAGCCGGCCAGACGCCGCACAGCTTGCCGGAGCCGCCGCCCGGTCTGGCTGCCGGATTGCCGGCCGAGCTGATGCTGCGCCGCCCCGACATCACTGCGGCTTTCCAACGCTTGCAAGCTGCCGACTCCGGCCTGGAAAGCGCCGAAAAAGCACTATTGCCGCGGCTGACGTTAACGGCTGCCGGCGGCAGCGCCAGCCCGGCCCTGGCCGAAATTGTCGATCCGCGCGCAGCGGCCTGGAACTTGGCGGCCGGCCTGGCTCAACCCTTGTTCACCGGCGACCGTTTGCAAGCCGAGATTCGCTTGAATCAGGCCCGAGTTCGCGAGGCCTACCAACAATACCAGAGCGTGGCGTTGAACGCGTTCCGCGAAGTCGAACAAGCCCTGGCCGCCGAAACTCGCTTGCGGGAGCAGGAACAGGCGCTACGCGAGGCCGTCGAGCAAACCGAAGCCAGCCGCAAACTGGCGGTGTATTCCTACCAGCAGGGTTTGATCGAAATCTTGACCCTGCTGGACAGCTACCGCAGCACCTTGAACGCGCAAAGCGCGCATCTGGCGGTGCGGCGGCAATTACTAGCCAATCGCATCAACTTGTACTTAGCCTTGGGCGGCGCGGTGTGAACGAAAAATCCCGTTGGTTACAAATCATCTTGCCGGCTGCGGTGTTGAGCGCGGCCGTTGGTGCGGCCTGGGCCATGATCGCCTTGCGGCCGAGCAGTTTGCCGGCGCCGGCCGAGCCGCCAATCCCGCGCGTCGAGGTCGTCAATGCCCAACCGCAAACCTTGAAGCTGAACGTGCATTCGCAAGGCGTGGTTGCGCCGCGCGAAGCGATCGACCTGATCGCCCAAGTCTCCGGCAAAGTCGAGCAGATGCATCCGGCGCTGGTGTCCGGCGGTTTTTTCAAGGCCGACGAACTGTTGGCGACGATAGACCCGCGCGACTACGATTACGCCATCGTCGCCACCCAAGCCAAGATTGCCGAAGCCAAACGGGTACTGATCAACGAACGCGCCCAGGCCGAACAGGCGCTGAGCGAATGGCAGGCACTGGGCCAGGGCGAAGCCAGCGATCTGGCCTTGCGCAAACCGCAACTGGCCGAAGCCGAAGCCAAATTGCAGGCCGCCGCAGCGGATCTGGCCAAGGCCAAACTCGACCGCAGCCGCTGCGAGATCCGGGCGCCGTTCTCCGGCCGGGTGTTGAGCAAGCAAGTCGGCCGCGGCCAGTTTCTGCCGGCCGGTGCGACCATCGCCCGGATTTACGCCAACGACATCGCCGAGATTCGGTTGCCGGTCGGTATCAACGAATTGGCGTTTCTGGATTTGCCGCTGGGCCAAGCCGGCCGCGCGGCGCATTGGCCGGCGGTGACCTTGAGCGCGGAGGTGGCCGGCCAACTGCAAACCTGGCGCGGGCGCATCGTCCGCAGCGAAGCCGAGCTGGACAGCAGCAGCGGCCAGTTGTTTCTGGTCGCCCAAGTCGAGCAACCCGATCACAGCCGCGACGGCGCCGCGCCGTTGTTGAGCGGCTTGTTCGTCCAAGCCGAAATCGAGGGTGTAGCCCGCGCCGGGCTGTATGCCTTGCCGCGTAGCGCGTTGAATAATCTGCAGCAGGTCAAACTGGTCGATGCCGAGCAGCGCTTGGTGTTCCGCGACGTCGAGATCCTGCGCAGCGAGCCGGACCGGGTCGTGGTCAAGTCCGGTTTGCAGGCCGGCGACCGGGTGGTGGTTTCGGACCTGCCGCTGCCGGTGGCCGGCATGCGGGTCGAAGCGGCGCCAAGCCAACCATGAGCAGCGCGCCCGGCACGGCCCGCCTGGGGGGGATTTTGGCCTGGTTTGCCGGCAATCCGGTCGCGGCCAATTTGTTGATGTTGCTGATCCTGGCCGGGGGCGTGATCGGCATGTTGGACGTCGACAAGGAAGTGTTTCCGCGCTTCAGTCCGCATCAGATCGAAATTACCGCCGTCTTCCCCGGCGCCGGGCCATCCGAAGTCGAGGAAGCGGTGTGCATCCCAATCGAAGAAGCGGTGCACGATCTGACCGGCATCAAGCATTTGCACGGCGAAATCCAGGGCGACACCTGCACCTTGGCGGTCGAGATGATGCCCGACCGGGACCGCGAGCAAATGATGGCCTTGCTGCGGGCCAGGGTGCAAGCCATTCCGCGCCTGCCCAAGCAACTGGAAAAAATCGACGTATTGCCGGCCGACCGCAAGGACGACGACGGCGTGATCTGGGTGGCGCTGCACGGCGCTACCGATGCCTTTAAGCTGCAGCAATTCGGCGACCGGATTCAACAGCAATTGTCGACGATACCGGGCGTCAGCCGGGTGCGCAATTACGGCGAACGCAATTACGAGATCGGTATCGAAGTCGCGCCGGAACAAATGCGCAAGTACCAGCTGACGCTGGACGATGTCACCCAGGCCGTGCGGGCGGCGTCGGTCGATCTGCCCGGCGGTCTGGTCCGCAATCCCGACGGCGAATTATTGTTGCGGGTGGCCGGCCGGGCCAAGGATGCCGACGCGGTCGGCGCGCTGGTCGTCAAGACTTTGCCGGACGGCAACCGGCTGCGGCTGGACCAAATCGCCACGATCCGCGACGGCCTGGAAGAACGTTTGTACGACTGGCGCCACAACGGCGAAACCGCGCAAGGCTGGGAGGTGCATACCGAACGCGACAGCGTGGCGGTGGCGCGCAAAGTCAAATCGGAAATCGCGGCCATGCGCGCCGGCCTGCCGGAAGGTTTGAGTTTGATTACCTGGTGGGACGATTCCCAGGCCTACGACGAACGCATCGGCACCTTGCTCGAAGACGGCTTGAGCGGCTTTTTGCTGGTGTGTCTGGTGTTGACGCTGTTCCTGCGAGTGAGGGTGGCGCTGTGGGCCGGCGTCGGCATTTTTACTTCGGTGCTGGGCGCGTTCTGGCTGATGCCGGCGCTGGATATTTCGCTGAACATGCTGTCCTTGTTCGGCTTTTTGCTGGCGATGGGCGTGCTGGTGGACGATGCGATCATCATCGGCGAAAGCGTGCACAGCCGGCAGCTTGAAGGCGGCGAAACCCCGCTGCAAGCAGCGGTCAACGGTGTGCGCGCGGTGGCCTTGCCGGTGACCTTGTCGGTGCTGATTGTGTTGGTGGCGTTTCTGCCGGGCTTGTATTTGCCGGGCTGGGCCGGGCAAATGATGCGGCCGATCTGCGTCATTATGATCCTGACGCTGGTGTTCTCGCTGGTCGAAGCCCTGCTGATCCTGCCTTCGCATCTGGTCGCGCCGGTACCGGCGTCGTCCGCCGCCAATGGCTTGCAGCGGCTGCGCGCCCGGCTGAACGGGGGGCTGGATAGTTTCGTTGAGCGAGTCTACCGGCCGCTGCTGGCAGCCGCGTTGCGCTGGCGTTATCTGACCGTCGCCCTGTTTGCCGCCCTGCTGATTATTTGCTGGGGTCTGGTGGCTAGCGACCGGGTGCGCCAGTCGATCAATCCGGACGTGTCCAAGGACAGTTTTTGGGTCTCGATCCGGCTGCCGCAAAGCGCGCCGTACAGCGAAACCCAAGCCTTGGCCAACCGGGTCGAAAATGCCTTGTTTGAATTGCGCGACGAACTGGACGGCGTGCCGCCCGGCGCCGGCAAGCGCGGCCAACACCCCGAGCACAGCGTCATTGTTGGTGTCGAAACCATCGTCTGGGAACATGGCGCCGGCCTGTGGCTGGAACTGTCGGCGGCCGGCCGCCAGCGTATCAAGGTCGAGGACTTCATCCGCGACTGGCGCCAGCGCATCGGCGACATTCAAATCGGCCAGGTCGATTTCATTTTCAAGGAGGGCGACCAGCCCTACGACCTGGAACTGACGGTCGGCGCCGACAATCCGGCCCAACTCGGCCCGGCGGTCGAGCAGCTCAAGCAACAGATCAAGGGCTTTCGCGGCGCCTACGACGTGATCGATTCCGGCGAACCCGGCAAGCCGGAAATTCACTTGACGCTAAAGCCCGACGCCGAAAGGCTGGGTATGCGCCTGGAACAACTGGCCGAGCAGGTCCGCAACGGCTATTACGGCGAGGAAGTGCATCGCTTCATGCGCGGCCGCAAGGAAGTCAAGGTGATGGTGCGTTTTCCGCTGCGCGAGCGGCGTTCGCTGGACCAACTCAAGGCCCAGCCGGTGCGCCTGCCCAACGGCGCCAGCGCACCGCTGGCCAGCTTGGCCGACGTTGAAGTGCTGCAAGGCTACGCCCGCATCATACGCGAAGACCGGCAACGGGTCTTGAAAGTCCAGGCCAGGGTCGATCCGACCCTGGCCGACGCCAACGAAGTTTACGCGGTGCTGGAACGCGACGTTTTCCCGGCGCTGGAAAACCGCTTTCCCGGCTTGAACGTCAAAATCGGCCAGCAACGCCAGGAACAGAAAGAGCTGCTGGCCGCATTCGGCAAAAACACGCTGATCGCGCTGTTGGTGATCTACGCCTTGATCGCGGTGCCGTTCCGCTCCTACGCCAAACCACTGATCTTTCTGCTGGCCGCGCCGGTGGCCTGGTGCGGCGCGGTGCTGGCCCACTGGGCCGCCGGCCTGCCGTTGTCGATGGAATCCTTGGTCGGCATGATCGCCGCCAGCGGCGTGGTGGTTAACGACAGCCTGGTGTTGCTGGACTATCTGCGCCAGCACGACGGCGCCGACCGCCCGGTGGACGTGCTGATCGCCGAAGCCTGCTGTTCCCGCTTCCGGCCCATCTTGCTGGCCTTCCTGACCAACTTCGCCGGTTTCCTGCCTACCCTGCTGGAAACCAGCCCGCAAGCCCAATTCCTGATCCCGATGACTCTGTCCCTCTCCGCCGGCCTGCTGATCGGCATGGCGGCAAGTTTGATTTTGACGCCGGTGTGTTATGCGGTGTTGGGGGAGAGGTGAGTTGGGGGCAGCTGCGAATAGGCAGTTCGACCCGTTGCGGTCTATCGGCCAATCTGATTCAATGACCGCAATTTGATGTTTGTTTACTTGGCTCCGATGATATGCAGAAGGGAAATGCCTATGTTGATTGATAAATTATCGCTTCGGGGGGCATTTTCGGTAGATATACGGAACCATCTAATAATTAGTTAGCCATCAAGAGCCAAAAGGAAAATACACAATGTTTGGACTATTCAAGAAAAAGCCTGATCCATCGCTGATGTTTGCGGATGACAATTGGCAAGTGGCTCAGGGTGAATATGATGGCAACCCCATCGTCGTCAGAATAAATGCAAATCTTCGTCCGTTTGCCGGTAAATCCGACCTCGTATTGAAAATTGGAATTGCAATTCCGTTAATTGATCCTCGCCTCGGTGAAATGCCCGATCCGGAAGAGAATAAAACTGTCAGTATTATTGAGGACAAAGCGTTAGATATGCTGAAATCAAAAGGTTCTGCTGTTCAAGCTTTGGCAATCACAACTGGCACGTTCAAAGAGTTTGTTTATTACACCAAGCCTGAGATTGACGTTGCATCTTTCCATCAAGAATTAAAAATCGGAGCTCCTTCCCATGACGTGCAGTGCATTGCTACCATTGAAAAAAATTGGGAAACCTACATGCAATGGGCTAATGGCTAACCAATCGCTTCACCCGACCAAAAACCGCGATGCGATTTTGGTCGGGTGAGCTTGGCTTTAGCCCGCGTAGGGCGCAATAACCAACGGGCATTGCGCCGCAGTTAATCAATCTGATATTGATATTAAAAAATGGATTACCGGCGAATTTGGCATCCAGGCGGAACCTATTTTTTTACGATCAATTTGTTACAAAGAAAAAATAACGACTTATTGATAAGGCATATTCAACTTTTACGAGACTCGATCAAAACGGTAAAGGCGAATCACCCGTTTAAAATTCACGGTTGGGTGGTATTGCCCGAACATATGCATTGTTTGATTGAATTGCCGGAAAACGATACCGATTACGCGACAAGAATACGTTTGATAAAAATTGGATTTTCCAAGGCAATACCAAAAACAGAGCGAAGATCCGCGATCAGAATCAAACGTGGCGAACGCGGTATTTGGCAGCGGCGTTATTGGGAACACTTGATAAGAGATGAGGCGGATTTTCAAGCACACTTGAATTATATCCACTACAACCCTGTGAAACATGGTTGGGTAAACCAGGTAAAAGATTGGTCTTATTCGACCTTTCCTCGGTGGGTCGAGCGTGGCGTTTATCCTTTAAATTGGGCAGGAAATGACGGAGATTTATATGAGTTTGAATAGTTTGAAAATACGGCGCAATGCCCGCTGGTTATTGCGCCTTACGGCCTTGCTGTCTATCGGCTAATCTGATTCAATGTTTGCGATTTGGTGGTTTACCAATTACATCAAACATAACTTAGAATTGCCAGGACACCGTTAACTGTATAAGCCGAGGTACTTAGCAAATGAGATTGCGTAGCGTGGCACTATCTCTCCTTACATCATTTTTTTCAGGGTGCGTAGGTACGCCATACTTTGTTAAAGAAAGCAATGATACCGCCCGAATATACTCCCAATTGGATCCAGACGGAAAAATGGTAAAAGGCAAGCTGGGAGAAATTATATTGAAAGGATACGAATATACGGCTGCTACTAAGGAACAATGGTTTCAATTCGATCAGAGGACAACAATGTTTGGGGGCATTGGAGTAGGCCGAAAAGTATTTTCGCAACACACACGCATCCCCGTCGATGCAACGATAACAGTCAACGGGAAACGGCTTCTCCTGGGCTCTATTGGATGCATTGTAAACTGCGATACCAACCTTCGGTCTATTTCATACGTTGCCGCTGATGAACATGGTCAGATTCAGAACGCGCTTTACCGTACTAACGCATTGCTGAGTGGGGATCAGGTTAAAGAAGATGGCGCGGTTCGCTTTGAACCTGCGAACGCGGTTTCTGTGAGGCATCTCGATTCCGTGAAAAGAGAGTGCGAGTCTTGTGAGACATTTGGTTTTCGTATAGTCGATATAACCTCAACTGGTCTGCCCGTGCTGGAACGAGAGGCGGTATCCGGCATTCGATCTCGACGCGACCGTTTCGTTTTTCAGCCGGGTACGCGTTACCTATTTAGTGGCTTTTATCTGTCGTTGGCGGAAGATAGCAACGGGATATTTCAATTCGCCATTGAGAAACAACCCTAAACAGAACGGGATCATATATGGTCCGCCCCGTATTGCAAGAAAAAATTCACCAGTAACATAAAGAAAATATTGCGCCCATATATCCGGCCTGTAATTGAGGATTAAACGACCTCGGGCCCTGATGGACTTCGCGCATTC
>NZ_JBVVNO010000021.1:0-73361 GCF_056850255.1 Methylomonas sp. Uni0011 | reverse complement strand
TATTTGGCTTTTTATAACGGCCGCCGATCGCACTCAACATTGGGCTATCAATCCCCGCTTGAATTCGAGCAGGAATTTTATAGAAACGCTGCCTGATGTGGTGTCCGGTTTTTGTTGACCATTACATATAAGACCATAAATCAACAGGCACCATTCCTTTGGCTTCGGAAAGATAAAGTTTCAAACGTGGATAGATAGCATCATTATTTTTACCCCACCAAAGACGCTTCTCTGCTTTATGCCTTTCATGCTCGGTTTTAGAATATTTCCAAGCGTGCGTTGGATGATTAACTTCTTTCCCGAGAGGGCTAAAAATTGTGTACACCAGATTTGGGCGTTTGTCTTTCGTAGCAGGATTAACATATGAGCTAGTCATCCATGCGCCATTAGGATCGTTGTCTGGATTAGAGAAATTAGAATCAGCCTTTGCCGTTCTTGTTTCTTTCATCGTTTGTACCAAGGGAGATGCGCGATATACGACTATCCAGTCTTTCAATGAATAGAATAATTTGGCGTTGTTGCTTCTTGTGTAGCGTTTTTCCCATGCAATACAGGCCAGAAAATTACTTTCGCCAAATACCTGATTCATCAACAAACCAAGATTAAACACCTCGTTATCGTCGATCGATACAAAGATCACCCCGTCTTCAGCCAGCAAATCCTTCGCCAGTTGCAAGCGGCGATACATGAACTCCAGCCATTTGGAATGCCGGTAGTTGTCTTCCTTGTCGACGAAGCGGTCGTTGTAGATGAAGTCGCGGTTGCCGGTGTTATAGGGCGGGTCGATGTAGATGCATTTAATCTTGCCGGCATGGGTCATGCGCAAATAGCGTAGGGCGTCGAAGTTGTCGCCTTCGATGATCAGATTGCGGTAGGGTGCATCGCCACAGGACAGGGCCGGGTCGAAATCCAGCGCGACGAAATCGTCGTTAACGGCTTTTTCGTGCTCGATTTCCTTGCGTTCCCACACCAAACCAAAGCGGGGCCGCCGGTCTCGCAGGCGCAATTCACGAATCAGTTCGTCGCGGCTGTAATCGTCGTAATTATCGGCCATGGAACATCCCGCTTGGCCATGATGCTTTGAAGGTTTGGGTTTCGCTCATAGTCCCTTGCTGCGTTATTGTAATTATCCGGCGCTATAGGCTTTGCCAAAGCGACCAATGATGACTTTGCGATTTTCTTCGATTTGGCTGTCGACAAAATCCGCCCACCATTTCAGCATTTCTCGGCGCTGGTCGGCATATTGAGCTTTATTGTAAACGCCACGTATACCTTTAGTCTCATGCGCCAGCGATTTTTCTATCCAGTCGGAATTGAACCCAGCTTCGTGTAAATGGGTGGATGCGGTGCGGCGGAAATCGTGAATCACGAAGTTTTGCACGTCAGCGTCGAAACTGCGCACCGCGACGTTCAATGTCGATTTCGATATGGGTTTGTCCAAGCTGTGCGTGCTGGGAAATACCCATTCGGAGCCGCTAGCCAATCCCTTTAACTCTTCAAACATCGCCAGCACCTGTTCGGTTAAGAACACCACATGGTCTTTATCCTTTTTCATGCGTTCGCCGGGGATGATCCACAGCCGCTGGTCAAAATCGATTTCATCCCACCGGGCTTCGATCAATTCGCATTTGCGTACCATGCACAGGATCAACAAGTGCAGCGCCAGCTTGTGGGAACGTTTGATAGAAGACTGGTAAATCGTCCGCAACAACTTGCCAATTTCCGCAGCGGTTAAAGCGACGTCACGACTTTTGGCGGTGGCGATAAACTTGGCATCAATCGCCGCTGCCGGGTTGAATTTGGCTTTTTCTCGGGCGATGGCATAGGCAAACAGCCGTTTCAAGACATTCCGGGTTTGCAAGGCCATTTGATCCGCGCCACGCGCCTTAACTTTGTCGGTGATTGCCAGTACATCGGTGACGGTGACATCGGCAATTTGTTTTCCGCCAATGGCGGGAATAACGTCCTTTTCCAGTACCCGATGGATATTGCGGGGATTGCTGTTGTTTGGCTCGACGATTTCAGCGTACCAACGCCGGGCAAAGGCCTCGACCGTGTCCTCCGCCTGAATCGCGGCGATTTTGACTTGTTGTTTCTGGATGGCTTCCCGGCACCAGTTTTTTAGAAAAGTATCGGCCAGTTCTTTGGCTTCGGGCTTGATGTCATTCGGAATGCTGTCGCCGCGCTTCAAGGCCATCGGCGATAGCCCCCGCGTTACCAAGGCAACGCAATCCGCTCGCCACTGACGGGCTTCGGCCAAACTGTAAGCCGGATATTCGCCTAAGCTAACTTTTTCCTGTTTGCCGAATAGACGATAACGCAAGCGCCACACTTTTCCACCGCCCGGCAATACTTCGACAAACATACCGCCGCCATCGGATTCTTGATACGCCTTATCCTTTGGCTTCAAGTTACGCAATTTGACTTCACTGAGCGCCATAACAACCTCCGTCAATTTGTGCCCATGAGATAGCTTCATCATGGGCACAGCCTAAAATCATGGGCACATCGCCTAGTTATTTTAAAAACAATAATTTACGACTATTTCCGCACCCTTTCGCCCTTAAACAGTTGGTTTCTCCACCCTATGTTAAGGGCGCTAGGGCACAGAATTTGTGCCCAGGAGAAGCCAGACGTTACCGCATGGGCACAGTCTTGGGCACAATTTTAGGCGGATTTGACAGGATTAAGCAAGATCAATTCGGAACAAAAACTCATTAAGGTATTGGTATTTAATGAGTTTTATGGAAGACTTCGGAACAGACTGGAAGCTTAGCTATTTTCCAATACAAAAACTGGAAAAAATCTCGCCCAACAGGTCGTCGGAGGTGAATTCTCCGGTGATTGCGGACAAGCCGGTTTGGGCTTGGCGCAGTTCTTCGGCGACCAGTTCGTGGGCCTGGTGCTGCAATTGGTCGGCGGCGTTTTCTACGGCTTGGGCGGCCTGTTGTAGGGCTTGAATATGGCGGGCTCTGGCAACGTAAACGTTATCCGCGCCTTCGCTGAAGCCCATGCTCAGCTTCAGATGGTGTTTCAACAAATCCAACCCCTGGCCTTGTTTGACCGACAGATGAATCTCGGTTCCTTGCGGAGCATGTTCGATTCGGGCCTGACCGCCGACCAAGTCGATTTTGTTGAACACTTTGGTGACCGCAATACCGGCCGGCAAATCGGCATCGCTGCCAGTACAGTCGGTGTCGCTGCTGTCGATCAACAACAACACCCGATCCGCCCTGGCGATTTCCTGGCGGGCGCGGCGGATGCCCTCCTGCTCGACCGGATTGTCGCTGTCGCGCAGGCCAGCGGTGTCGATCACGTGCAGCGGCATGCCGTCCAGTTGAATCCGCTCCCGTAACACGTCGCGGGTGGTGCCGGCAATGTCGGTGACGATCGCCGCATCGTGGCCGGCCAACGCATTCAATAAACTGGACTTGCCGGCGTTGGGTTTACCGGCCAAGACCACGGTCATGCCGTCGTGCAACAGCCGGCCCTGTTCGGCGCTACGGCGGATTTCGCCGATCTGTGCTTGCAGGCGCGCGATCCGGCCGGCGACGATGCCGTCGCCGAGAAAATCGATTTCTTCGTCGACGAAATCGATCGCCGCTTCGATGAACACGCGCAGTTCGATCAATTCGTCGATCAACTGGTTGATTTTTTCGGAAAACACGCCCTGCAGCGATCGCTGAGCCGAGCGCACGGCCTGTTCGGTGCTGCTGGTGATCAAATCGGCAATCGCTTCGGCCTGGGCCAGATCGATTTTGTCGTTCAAAAAGGCGCGGCGGCTGAACTCTCCCGGCTCGGCTAATCTGGCGCCCAACGCCAATACCCGGCGCAACAGCATATCCAACACGACACTGCCGCCGTGGCCTTGCAGTTCGACGACGTCTTCACCGGTAAAAGAAGCGGGGGCGCGGAAATACAGCAGCAGACCGCTGTCGATGGCGCGGCCGTCGGCTTCCAGGAAAGATACGAATTGAGCGAAGCGGGGTTTGGGGAGAGGTTTGCCGGTCAGGTGACCGGCGATGCCGGGCGCGGCCGGCCCGGAGATGCGGATGACACCGACGCCGCCGTTACCCGGCGGCGTGGCGATGGCGGCTATGGTGTCGCCGTCAAGCATTAAGGGACAACACTATGCTTGTGGCCATCCTCTTCAAGCACGTGCTTGGTGATGTACCACTGCTGGATGATCGACAAGCTGTTATTGCAAATCCAGTACAGTACCAAACCGGACGGGAAGAACAGGAAGAATACGGTGAACACGATCGGGAACATTTTCATGACCTGCGCTTGCAGCGGATCGATCGGCGCCGGGTTCAGGCTTTGCTGGATCTTCATCGTGATGCCGTACAAAATCGGCAACAGGTAGAACGGGTCTTGCGCCGACAAATCCTGGATCCACAGGGCAAAGTCGGCCTGACGCACTTCGACGGTTTCGATCAATACCCAGTACAGCGAAATGAACACCGGAATCTGCACCAGGATCGGTAAACAGCCGCCGAGCGGGTTGACCTTCTCCTTTTTGTACATCGCCATCATTTCGGTATTGAACTTCTGCCTATCGTCAGCGTAACGCTCTTGCAAGTCTTTCAGCCGCGGCTGAATCTTGCGCATTTTTGCCATCGATTGGAAGCTGGCTTTGGACAATTTGAAGAACAGGGCCTTGATGACGAAAGTCACGCCCAAAATCGCCACACCCCAGTTGCCGACGAAACCGTAGATCTGGTTAAGCAACCAATAAATACCTTTGGCAATCGGCGTCAACCAGCTGTAATCGACGGTCAATTCCAGTCCGGGAGCCAAAGCTTCCATCACCGGCTGGATTTTCGGGCCGGCAAACAATTGGCTAGTGAACGCAGCTTCACCGTTGGCGGGCACGCTTAAATCCGGCGACAGGGAACCGACTTGATAGCGGGTATCCTCTAAATCGTTGGTGTAAAACTGGGCGTCCTGGTCGGCGGGCGGAATCCAGGCTGCGGCGAAATAGTGTTGGATCATGCCGCTCCAACCGCTTTTGCTGTGCACGTTATCTTTGGCCTTGACGTCGTATTTGTCGTCGGCCATGTCTTCGAATTTGATTTTTTGGAACTTGTCTTTCTCGGTGTAAACCACGCCGCCGGAGAAGGTTCTGATGAAGCTGTTGTTGCTTTTGTCGCTGTAAAGCTTTCTTAGCAATTGGTTGTATTGTTTACCCGACCAATCCTGTGCCGAACGGTTGCTGACCTTCTGTTCCAGGCCGATCGCATAATTACCGCGTTTGAAGGTATAGGTTTTGGTCACGGTCAGGCCTTGCTGGTTGGTCCAGGTCAGCGGAATCCGCAATTCGTCCTGGCCTTCGGCCAATTGGTATTCGCTCTTTTCGGCGCTAAACGCGCTGCGGTGGTCCGGAGCCGCGGCGGAATTAGCATTGGCGATCAAGCCGCTTTGCGCCAGATAAAGGCTTTCCGGATTGCTGTCGAACAGGCGGATCGGGCTGAGATTTTTTTCCGGCGGGGTCATGCCGATCAGAGCATAGGCCTTGTCGACGACGGTGTTGACTTTTTCGTGGGGGTACTTGAGCAGATCGAGATTGCGTAATGTGCCGCCTTGGGTATCGATCTCCAGCTCGAAAACATCGGTTTTGACTTTGATGACTTTATCGGCAGGCGCTTGGACCACGGCTGGACTTGCGGGGTTTTGCCCGGCAGCGGCTGTCTGTCCGGCTGAGGCGACCGTTGCGTCTCCAGCGATCACGGGCGTTTCGGAAATAATCGCTTGCGGCTTCGGGCCATAATCGATCTGCCAAGACTCCCACAACATGTAGGAGATCATCAACATCGCCATGACCAAGACAAATCTTATGTTATCCATTGTTATTTACTCAATTTTTCCGGAACAGGATCAATGCCGCCCTCGTGAAAAGGGTGGCATTTCAATAATCGGCGAAGCGTGAGGTAAGAGCCTTTGAAAGCACCATGCAGTTGGATTGCTTCTAAGCCATAACTTGAACAGCTGGGATAAAAACGGCATCTCGGCCCCAGCAAAGGACTTATGAAGTATTTGTAAAACTTGATCAGGGTTATGAGCAGGAATCGCATCGCTCTACCAGTTTTAGCCAATGCCTTTCCAATGACTTCCTCAATATGGGCGAGGCTGCGTTAGCCGCGTCGCCCCGCGCCAAAACTACAATATCTATGCCGACGATATGTTGCCGCTGTAATCTGAAACTTTCCCTGGCAGCCCTTTTTATGCGATTCCGTGCGACTGCTTTTTTTATCGTTTTTTTGGCGATCGCCAGGCCCAAACGCGAATGGGCCAGGCAATTGCTTACTGCCAATACCGTAAAATACCTGTCGGTCGATTTTACCGGGTTGGCGAATACTCTTTTATACTCAGCAGGCGTCCGTAGCCGATACTGATCGGGAAAGCCAAAACTTTCCGCCGACAATTAAACCGTCAACGAAGCGCGGCCTTTGGCTCTGCGCGCGTTAATCACTTTACGGCCGCCGACGGTAGCCATGCGAGCACGGAAACCGTGGGTTCTGACGCGCTTGATTTTGCTGGGTTGATATGTTCTTTTCATAAGGTACTGCCCTGATTGATAACGGATAAAAAGGCTGCGAATCATACGTGAAGCGGCGCGCAACTGTCAATTCGACTTACCCGATTCCAAATTGGTGCGAAATCGGCTAATCTCTGGCCCACTTCCGCCGAGTCGGACATATTCAGGAGAAATGACATGCAAAAACTATCGCTTAAATCGGTACTGACAACCGTATTGCTGGTTTCCGGCTGCGCGACGACGACAGGCTGGACGCCAACCGTGGACACCTACAACGACAGAAACGCTTACCGATTGAACCAGGACATGCAGGAATGTCAACAGTTGGCAGCGCAATCGGCAAGCACCTACAAGGATACCGCAATCGGCGCCGGCGTCGGCGGCCTGATCGGCGCAGCCGGCGGTGCGGCGATCGGCGCTGCAACCGGTAACGCCGCTAGAGGGGCTGCGGTCGGCGCAGCCGCAGGCGGTATCGGCGGCGCAGCCCAGCAAGGCATCCATTCCAACGACAGCTACAAGAACGCTTACCGCAACTGCTTGCGGCAGCGCGGCCACAACGTCATCAACTAATTAACCGGGCTTGCCACCTACGTTGGAGGGCTTACTACCGCTTATCGTTGTTGCCGTGGGAATCGTCCTGGTGTTCGACTATACCAACGGCTTCCACGACGCCTCCAATATCATTGCCGGAGTCATCGCTTCCCGGGCGATGACTCCACTCCAAGCCGTAATGGTCGTAGCCAGCTGCGAGTTTCTCGGACCTTTACTGGGCGGCTCGGCCGTGGCCAACACGCTGGGCAGCATGATCGATCTTTCGCATATTCCCAAGCGCCAAGCCTTGCCCATCGTCATCTCCGGTGTGTTTGCCGCCGTGACCTGGAACTTGTTCACCTGGTGGCGCGGCTTGCCTTCGTCCTCGTCCCACGCGTTGGTGGGCGGATTGATAGGCGCGGTACTGGTTTCGGCCGGTACCGAACCGGTTTATTGGGGATTTGCGGAACTCCGCCGCGGAGAATTTGACGGTTTCAGTAAAGTCTTGCTCGCCTTATGCTTGTCACCGCTATTGGGCTTTGCAGCCGGTTTCGTGCTGCAGCGGCTGACCCTGTTTTTACTACGCGCAGCCCATCCGCGCATCAACAAACGCCTGCAACAAAGCCAATGGCTAACCGCCGCGGGACTGGCCTTCGCCCACGGCAGCAACGACGCTCAGAAAAGCATGGGCATTTTGACGCTGGTTCTACTGCTCGGCGGCGCCATCGACAGCTTTCGGGTACCGATGTGGGTGATCTTGCTCTGTGCCGGCGCGATGACGGCCGGCACGCTGACCGGCGGTTGGCGCATCGTCCGCACCCTGGGGTTCTCGATCTACAAGATTCGGCCGATTCACGCTCTGAACTCGCAACTGAGCGCCTGCTGCGCCATATTCGCCGGCTCGTTATGCGGCGCGCCGGTCTCCACCACCCACGTCGTCGCGGCGTCGATCATGGGCATAGGCGCCTCGGAGCGGCCGCGCACCGTGCACTGGGGTAAAGCCGGGGAGATACTGGAAACCTGGATCATCACCATTCCCGGCTCGGCACTGATCGCCAGCCTGAGTTATACCTTAATCAGCCATTTGCCCGCTTTGGGCCTTTGAACCGCGATGCCAAGCCCAAACACGTCTGCCATTTCACGCCTCCTGCAAAAGATTTTCCCGAAACCCGCGGATTTTTACCGGCTATTGCACGAGCAATGTCGGCAAGTTTGCGTCACGGTCGACAATCTGGCGCGGTTCATGGCCACCGAATGCATTGATGCCGGTGAGATGTTAAAAGAAGACGAGCACGAGGCCGACCGCCTGCGGATGCGCAATTTGCACGCGCTGAACAGTTCGTTTGCGACGCCGATGGACCGGGAAGATATTTACCGCGCCATAGCCTCGCTGGACAGTATCGTCACCTATTGTAAGAGTACTTACAACGAAATGCAGGCGCTGCAACTGGCGCCGGACCGGCATTCACTGGCCATGGTGCAGGAACTGCAAGTCGGCATCAATGCCCTGGAAAAGGGCTTTGCGGTGCTGGGCAAACAGCCTCGCGGCGCGGAACCGCATGCTTTCGCCGCTCGGCATTCAGAGCGGCGCATCGAAAAAATGTACCGTAAGGCCATCGCCGACTTATTCCAGGGCGACGACTATCTGAATATGTTCAAACAACGCGAGCTCTATCGGCACCTTTCCAACGCCGCCGACAAGGTTCACGCCACCGCCAACGTGCTGGAAGACATCATCGTCAAACTCGGCTGACCGCAGCCCGGCAAATGCCGCCAAGCCAAGCTGAAACCGGCGAATTACGGCGCCTCCAGCCTCCGCCGCTCAGCCCAAAAGCCCGATCATCCATGCTACAATCAGCCGCGATCCAATTCCGGTTTCTCCAAGAGGTTCAATTCGTGGCAAACATTTCCAGCCGAAAATCCGCAATGATTCTTTTCAGCTCGGCCAACTGCATAATGAGCCACTGCGCCAGGCTGGTGGTGCACGAAAAAGGCGTGCCGGCCGACATCGAATTTTTCGATCCGAACGACCCGCCGGAAGACTTGCTGGAATTGAACCCGAACGGCAACGCACCTACTTTCGTCGAACGCGATCTGGTTCTATACGACGCCCGCATTATCATGGAATACCTCGACGAACGCTTCCCCCACCCCGCCCTGCACCAAATGGACCCGGTTTCCCGCGCCAACGCCAGAATGCTGATCAAACGCATCGACCAGGAATGGTACCCGTTGCTGGAGGAAGTCCAGGTCCACGGCGACAAGAAAGCCGCAAAAGCCAAAAAAATGCTGCGGGAAAGCCTGATTGCGGCGGCTCCGGTCTTCGAAGCCACACCTTATTTTATGAGCGAAGAATATTCGTTGATCGATTGCGCGATGGCTCCGTTTTTATGGCGGCTGCCGAGCATAGGTATCGACATCGCCGGGCTGGGCAAAGGCGTCACTGCCTACGCCAACCGCTTATTCGGCCGCAAAGCCTTTCAGGAAAGCTTGAGCCGCGAAGAAAAAGACATGATGCAACTCGCAAGCAAATGACCCCACTAAAACCCTATCTGATCCGCTCCATTTATGAATGGATTGTCGACAACAGCCTGACTCCGCACTTATTGGTCAACGCCGAATACCCTGGCGTCGTACTTCCGACCGATTTCGTTGAAGACGGTCGTATCGTATTGAACATCCGCCCGGAAGCCATTCAAGGCCTGCACCTCGGTAACGATGAGATCCAGTTCAATGCCCGCTTTGCCGGCAAAGCCATGCGTATAGTCGCCCCCTGCAAAGCCGTACTGGCGATTTACGCCAAGGAAAACGGCAAAGGTATGATATTCGACCCGGACGAAACCGACGACGAAACACCGCCAACACCCACAGAACCCAAACCGCCGCAAAAACCGCAATTGCGCGTCGTAAAATAACGAGCCCGCCCGATCAATGACTTTGCTTTGACGGGCGCTGGCTGCGTACCGATCCTACGCCGCAACTTAGACCGCCAGGCATATCTATCAAACCTCCGAGAGCTGTCTTTTCTGCTTCACTACGATCTACAAAGAGACCTCAATCAGCTTGGCCCTCAATTGATCTTGACCATTTGTTCAGCAAGTTTTTTTTGATGAAAAACTTTTGCTTATCGGCGATTCGCCTTTGCGTCTTACTTGAACTTGCCAAGAACCGGTTGGTAACTTTCCGATAGCTGCCATAAGCGCTTTTCCTGTTCACTGAGAACGATTTGTGAACGAAAAACGCCTAAAAACAAAAAAGGCCTACAGTTTTTGCTGTAAGCCTTTGAATTTGATGGTGGGTCGTGTGCGATTCGAACGCACGACCATCGCATTAAAAGTGCGGTGCTCTACCGGCTGAGCTAACGACCCCCTGAATGAATTACCCATTATACCTATGTTTTTTAATTTTGCAACAGATATAACCAAAATATTACAAAACCGATAAGCCCGCACCAACCACACCATCGTCAAAGAACGCTTGTTTAGCATAACGCCAAGACATCCAAAGCTAAGAGTGGCCTTAACTGATTCGAACTATTGCTTATGAATCAACGCAATCGGCAAGAACAATCTAAAACCTTGTTGCAATCTATTCCTTGACCGGCTTCTTTTCCAGCTTTCTTTGCAAAGTCCTTCTGTGCATATTCAGTGCGCGCGCGGCGGCCGAAATGTTGCCGTCGTGCTGCATTAGCACTTTTTGCAGATGCTCCCATTCCAGGCGCTTTACCGATAGCGGACTATCGCTGATAGCCACCGAGGCGTCGCCCTCGTTCTTGTACAACGCGCTGACAATTTCGTCGGCATTCGCCGGTTTGGTCAGATAATGGATTGCACCCAATTTGATCGCTTCCACCGCGGTCGCGATGCTGGCAAAACCGGTCAACATGACGATCTGGGTATTGTCGTCGAGCGAGATCAGCTTCTTGACCATCTCCAAGCCGGAATCGAAACCAATCCGCAAATCGATGACCGCATATTCCGGCTCGGTCTGCTCCGCCAGCTTCATTGCCGTCGCCACATCGTTAGCTACGGTCACCTGAAAATTGCGTTTCTCCAGTGCCGGTTTCAACACCGAGCAGTAGGTGACATCATCGTCAACCAAAAGTAAATTCGGCTTATCCATAGGCAAATTGGTCATGGGTACTCTCCTTAGCTAATAACGGCAAACTGATCTCCACGCAAGCTCCGCCGCTGTCGAGATTACTGAACTGTATTGTACCTCCCAGGCGTTTTATCGTGGTATAGGTCAAAAACAATCCCACCCCCATGCCCTGCTTGTTGCTTTTCACCGGCTGATGCCCGGCGAAATCGATAAACTCGGCTGGTAAACCGGGGCCAAAATCCCGTATCCGCAAAAACAAATTCTCATCGCTCCACTCGGCATGGAATTCGATACCGGCATCGACCGGCGAGGCTTCGGCCGCATTGTTCAGGATATTGATAATGGAATGGGTCACCGTGCGCTCGGCAATGATTTTCGCCGCCATATCCACATTCGGCGAGACGAACAGCTTCATCCGGGTAGCGGACTTATGCGCCCGCCACTGGTTCAGCACTTCGTCGATATATTCGCTGACCAGCATGACCTTGCCCGACTCGGCCCGCATCTCGCCGGCAGACGCCGACATCACCGACAAGGCCTGTTTGCAACGGTCGATTTGCTGCTGCACGATCATCAGTTTCTGGTAAAGCTCGGGGTAACGGTGTTCGGGCAAATCCTCAACCATCTCATGCGTCAGGATCGCGATCGTACCCAGCGGCGTGCCCATGTCGTGAGCGGCGCTGGCTGCCAACGTACCCAGCGACACCACCCGTTCATCCCGCAACGCACTCTCGCGGGCGTCGGCTAGATTGCGTTCGCGCTCTTTCAGCGTTTTCGACAGCTCCACCACAAAAAACGCAACCAAGCCGGCACTGAACACAAAGCCGAACCACATGCCGAACACATGTAAATTGAAATAGCGCCGGTCGTTGATCAAATGCATTTGCAGACTCATTTCCGGCGTCAATTCGGTCATGGCCGGATGGGCCAAATGCGGCTCGATGGCCGGAAGCGGCACGTTGTAGGCGATCAACACGGTGTAAACACAGGACGTAATGATCACCATATTCCAGGCATAAGCTTGCGGCAACATGATCGCCGTTACGATCAACGGCAACAGAAACACCCAAATGATCGGATTGGAGGCTCCGCCGGTTAGATAGAGCAGATAAGCCAGCGCCAACACGTCCATGCAGATTTGCGAAAAAATCTCGTGCTCGGTGACTTCTTCCGGCGTACGCAACCGCAGCCAAGTGTATAAATTCAGTATCGAGATCGCGAATATCGCCAGCCATAGCTGATTTTGCGGCAGATTGATACCCAGCCCGTTCACGGCGATGAACACGGCAAAAGTCACAGCGAATAACATCAGATTTCGCAGGATATACAACCAGCGAAGATTTTCCCGAATCGAAATTTCGGCTTTAGGCAGTATGTGGGAAAGCATGGATAGAAAAACTCAGAGAGGACAAGACGGCAAGCCGCGGCAAACGCAATAATAAGGCCGGATTCGGAAAAATCCAGCGGCAGATCAGGCGCAACGAAAATTTGACCGGCACAACCGGTCAGAAACTGTACGCGAAAGAATCGCCGAAAACCGAGCCGTTACCGCCACCGCTCCCGACAAAAGCCGGATCAGACGCCGGCAACCCGCCATCCGCCGTTTTTATCCACCCAGCGCATGCTCGCCCAGTACCAGAGTGTCATCGGCAGCATCATCGCAAACCACTCCCAATCCGAAATCAGGAATAACTTCGCCACCCACTCGTTGCCGACAAAAAACGTGCTCCAGGGCAGGCAATACAGAGTAAACACGATACTGCTCCAAATCAGCAGCAACGCGCCTCGGCGGGTTTCGATACTGGATAAGGCCAGGAAAACCCATAACGGCGTCTTGTCGGTTTTTTGCATAAATTTTCGCTTGAAAGGTTTAAATGATCGGCTATTAAAACGCGTACATCCAGGTCGCATTCAAAGTACCGCTGCGCTCCAACTGGTAGCCGTTGACATTATCCTCTACCGGTTGCAGCCATTCCACACTAAAATTATGTCCGGCAAAAGCACCGTCCGGCACCGTCGCATTCAAGCCAAAGCCGACATCCCAATAATGCCCGCCGTAGTTTTTCGGGTTATCCATCGACCCGCCTTTCGGATTGACGTCTGCGCAATCTTGAACAGCATTTATATTGTAATTATCGAGACACCTCCCTGGAATCGCCGGGAACCCGCCTTTGATCGCTCCCTGCGCCGTGTAAATCCCGCGCACCGAGGCCGCCAACCAATCCAGCACACTGTAGCTCCCCCATGCCGTACCCTGCACCGCGTCGCCCAAGGCAAAACCGGCTGAATTTCTGTCTTCCAGCCGTTTGGTAGCGTTGATCTGGCCGCCCCAGGACCAAGCGCCGGCCTGGCCGGTATAGGTCAAACTTGGCTTAAAGTCCCACGTGCCGCTACCGAGCTGCATCCCGTAATGGATATAACCGCTGTCGAACTTATGATTGCGATTCAATTTGATATCGACCTTGCCGGTGGGGGCAGTTACGCCCAGGCCCATGTTGATTTGATGCCCTTCCGCTTTAAACACATTAACCAACGCATACATGCCGGTATCGCCGACGCCGCCAGTGTCGTGGCCGCCGTGCAGATGGTCGGCCGCTGGGGATGCCGCGGGGGAAATCCCGGCCAACGAGCGAGCATTCATGTCCATATCCATAAACTGCGGCATCACCATCAGGCTCAACCAATCGGTCGCCGCGTACATGATGTCCAGCATATGCATGTGCATATTCATAAACTCCGGTACGGTGCGGCAGGTTTCGCCATTTTCGGTACAACCGTTATTGACGATGGCGCGATCGGTTACGGTTTTACCGGCGTACAGCATGTCGCCGTCCTGGCGGCTGTACATATAGCGATATCCGACCATCACCTCGCCCGGCGTCGACATCACGTGGCCGAACATCACGCCGGCCGGCAACGGTGACCCGTGATGGTGACCATGGTGCCGATGCTGCGCATGCGGATCGTCCGCCAAACTGCGCCCCAGCGCGCTCAAATTGACGTTCAGCGTCCCGCTGGCGAGGTAATAATTGAAATCGGCATAGCCGGCCTCCCCGCCGCCGCCCAGTTTCAAATCGCCCTGGTGGGTGTAATACTCGAAGCCGGCATCGAAACGGATGCCTTTACTGAATCGCTTGCTCAACACGATACCACCGCTCAAGGCGCCATAGCCCGACAGGCGATGGTCACTGGAAAATGCGGCCGGCAACTGGGCGTTATCACTGGCTAAGTGGGCTTCGCCCGGATTGGCCGACGGCCCGGCGATTAAATAGGGGTGATAGAAATCCGCCGCGCTCTGAGAGTAATAGCGCACCCGCGGCGTGACCGACCACCCCGCGCCGAGCGGCTGTACCCAATCGCTCTCGAAGGTATGGGCATTGATCCCCCAATCGTCATGGAAAAATTTGTAATCGAAATGAAACGCCGCATCCAGCCAGCCGACATGCTGCACCCAGCCGGTAGTGAAGTTCCACTGGTTCCGGTAATCCGGCCGTTGCTCAAGAAACACTTTGGCGACGCCGACATAAGGAACCGTCGACGAAAACTCGCCCAAGCTGCCGTCAGCCGGCTGAATAAAAAATGCCGTCACCCCTTTATACGGATTTTCCAGATAGCCCTGGCTGTGGGTAAAACCGACACCCAATTTGAACAAAGCGTCCTTATTCACGACCTGAGTCAATCCCAGGCTCCCGCTCCAATCGTCGCGTTTGCCCATGATCATCTGGTCCCCGCTCCGATCGCTGGTTACTCTCTTTAACTGATTCGCGTAGGCGACGTAATTGATGTAGGGCTCGGTAAAATGGCCGCTCAGGCGCGCAAACGAATCGCTGTTGGTGTAGCTCAAGCCGGCGTTCACGGTGGTACGCTTTTGATTGAAATCCAACCTGACCCCGGCATTGCCGAAGCGCGACTCGTAGTCGTTCTCGACCGAGATCCCGCCGCCGACATCCACCGCCGCTTCGTCCCATTCGTAACCCAGTTTGAAGTTGCCCTCCTTCCGCGTCTCCGGAGAAGCGGTCGACATCGTGTGCACCAGTTTCCGGTCGGCACCCAAACCGACCACATTGCCATTCGCAACCGAATCCGGGTCCACCAATAGCGGCTGAAGCTTGTTATCGAAATAAACAATATTGTCACTGTCCTTGATGTATGGAGAAGCGCCGGCGACGGTACCGAATTGCTCAAAGACTTTATTGCCATTACGCCCCGAAGGCGCGGTCGTGATCGGCGTCGCACCGGACCAAGTGTCCTGCACGAAATTAAAGGCAAATTTGATTCTATCGGTGAGTTTGACGTTGCCGCCGCCATGCAAGCTATCCACCGTGATCGGCTTGTACTGGCTTTTGACGCCGTTCAAATCGCGCGCGCTTTCTTCGTAGCGGCCGTACTGAAAGCTGAACTCGTCGCCGTCGGCGGCATTCGCAGCGGAGCCGACCAGCCCCGGCAACATCAAGGCCGCGGCCGTCAGAGCCTGCAAACCGGGATTAGGTTTTTTTTCCGGATTAATAACAGCCACAACCGCCTCCGCTACCGGTATTCCCTGCCCCCGCCGCTTCGCGGGCACCGTAACTATGCCCGCGCAATTCGGATTGCACCGGATAAGGATCCAGGGCCATCTGCGGCTTGGCCAGATTGCCGCGCTCCCACGGCTGCACCTGGGCGCAAGCAGTCAGGTTAATGACGATTGCTAATAGAGACAGGGACGTTTTCATAGGCATTTACCACGATTAAACCGGCGCGCATTCTAACCGCTTTTGATTCCGCCGCCGAAACCCAAGCCAAATCATCCGATACGGCAAAATATCAGGGCGCGGTCGGCTCGCCAAGCAGTTGTTCGACTTGCTTAGCAAATTGCTCGGCCTCGCCGGCGCGAAACCCCAAATGCCGGGCCCGGATCCGCCCATTCCGATCAATCAAATAGGAAGAAGGCATGGCCTTCAATTGGAGTTTTTTAGCGCATTCCTGCCCACTATCGACTGCCACGGCAAAATCGACCCGATGCTGCGCCAAAAATTGGACCCCGTCCTCCAGGTTTTCGTCCAGATTCACCGCCAATACCACCAAACCTTTATCTTGCAACTGACT
The DNA here is from genome assembly GCF_056850255.1 of Methylomonas sp. Uni0011. Lineage (NCBI taxonomy): Bacteria > Pseudomonadati > Pseudomonadota > Gammaproteobacteria > Methylococcales > Methylococcaceae > Methylomonas > Methylomonas sp. Uni0011. The sequence goes on along the minus strand of NZ_JBVVNO010000021.1, from coordinate 57,106 downwards.
CTGCAATCGGTTCATGAACGGAAACGATTCCAGACAAGGCCCGCACCAGGAGGCCCAGAAATCCAGATAAACCACTTTGCCGCGGTACTGGCCCAAGCTCCGCTCGGGAGCCGACTCGAAGCCGGCGAACCTGCAATCGGGCGCCAACGCCGCCTCGTCCGCCGCATGTGCTGAACCGGAAAGGGTTAACAAACAAATCAGGAAAGGGATTAATGCGGATTTCATAACTGGGAAGATTAACCGACCTGGCGCTCAGCAATCCGAAATTGAATAGCCTGCGCGGCTGACAACAGACTTATCGGGCGTTTGCCGACGGAGCCGGCAAACGCCCGATAACACGAGCTATTGATTAGAGATACGCACAATAGACGTAGGGGTGTGCACGCTACCATCCGCGTTTTGGCAGTGGTAGTCAAAGGTATAGCTCTCGGTCGCAGCCACACCGGTATGCCAGACCAGGACGTTATAGACCCCGTTGCCGCCCGGCAGGTTGATGCCCGGACTATACACCGTATTGGCGGTACCGCCGACTGAATCGATGGTCGTATACGCGGCTTTGTTGGCCGGGGCGTCAGCTTTGACCACAGTCATCCCAATTTTATTGCCACCTCCAGTAAGGTCGCGAATCTGGAAAAACATATGCTCGGTCGCCGTGCCGTCCGTGTCACTGGAACAGGTGACTTGGTAATAGTCGGTAGCACTGAGGCCGGATGCCAAGGTCAAGCTGCCGTTCTGGGTATGGGCGAACGCTTGCTCCGCTGCGGCAGCACAGACCAACAGCAAACCCATTTGCCAGATTTTTTTACTCGTGATTTTTTGCATAACAATTCCTGATAATATTTATAGCCAAACTAGCCGCAATGCCGAAACATCGGACAGTCGCCGCAGCCCACGGCAATTTGGCATTCTATGAAAATTAAATAACGCTTTATCTATCCGGCTGCGCCAACTGTTCCAGTTTGACGGATGCCAAATCGCGCACGGCCTGATCAGCATCCCGCGCCGCCATTTGCAACAACGTCTGGTCGGTTTCGATATAGTCCAGCGCCATCAGCCGCGCTTCGGCGCTCCCGCTGCGCAGAATCTGCGCCAACGGTTGCATTACCGCTTCTTCGCCGTCGCGGCTGGCGATACCGCCAATGGCCTGCAACTTGACCCGGCTGTCGCTGTCGGCCAAGGCGTTTTGCAACGCTGTCCTGATCGCGGCGTCGTCAGCCGAGGCGTTCAATCGGGCCAGTTCGCTAACCGCCTGCAGCCTTACGCCGGCGTTTTTGCTCCGCGCCTGCTGCAACCAGGTGGCGATAGCCAACTCCTTGCCTGGCGCTTCGGCCACTGGAGCACTAAGGCTTGGCTGGCATTGGCTCGTCGCGGCCGGTTTCGCCGCACCCAGCGTAGAGCCCATGATCCAGATCTCGCTTGCAGCCTGCGCCGTTTTGCCGGACGCAAGCGGGAGGTCGCGCACCGCCATGTTTACGGAATTGCCGAACAGGCACTTCAACAGCCCCGCCGCATCGGCAGCCACGCAAGTTGCGGTCACCTCGGGCGCCGGCAACCAGGAGTAATGCAGCTTGCTGCCGGTGCGCCCGGCAACCATATCCAGCAAACGCCGTAAATCGGCATGCCGCGCATCCAGATGCCACTGGCCCGCGATGCGCTCGACGACAACGCCGTTGTCGGTCGCCGCATAAACCGGATTGCCGCACTCAATGATTGCCAAAACGGCAAACCAGCAATGCCAAGTTTTCACAAGGCTAGCCAAATACGGTGCCGGCAAATGCCGGAACACTCGGCCGTGCCGCCGATATAGTGCAACTGCGCTTCATGCCCGAATCGGTAATACCGGCAAAACCGCGATTTAGGCCGCGATGGTTTTTTTGCGGCCGAATGCGCCGAAGCCGGCCAACACGCTACCCATCAACCAAATGGCGCCAGGTACCGGCACTGGCTCGACTGAAGGACCGGCCACGGCCAACGAACCCGGCGATGCTTCGATTGTTAAATCGCTCAAAGCTTGTACATTGGTGTACAAATCGGCCGTGTCGCCGGTATAAGACCATGTAAAGCCTTCGGACAATTTAGCTCCCAGCGGAGTGCCAACATGTCCGAAAATATCGCCGGAACTGCCGACCACAAATGCGATGTACGATCCCAAATCGAAATTCTCGCGGACGCCGGCATCGGCTTGACCGGTATCAAACTCATCAGAATAGCCGGTACGATGAACCCCGAAGATATTGTTCGGATCGGTCGGGCCGGTAACGGGGCCCAGACCCGCGTAATTGAAATGAGTCAAGGTCCAATCCGCGCCTACGTCGTCTTTTTTGTAGATGTACAGGGCTGCAACGGCGGCAGCATCATCACCGTCGTCGGTATACACATCCAAAGACCCCGCCGTGGTCACATCGAAGTGATAAGCCAAAATGGTGTTGTTAATCAGCACACCGTCGGTGGCGCTACCAACGCGACCGCCGCCGACACCGTCAAGCCAATTGAGCGTCGTTTCGGTGGCGATGTAAGGGTCGCCGGAAACCGGTGTCGGAATTTCGTGTGCATTGGCCGTTCCGGCCGCCAAACCCAGCGCGAGCGCCGATATCTTCAAGCTATTGGTAAAACCCATGATGTTGATCTCCTTAATTGCATTGATGGAAGCGCCGAACCGGCGCCAGCTCTTTGATCCGCGGCGCTCTGCCACCACGGCCAAAAATTCTTAGGTTAAGCCGCGAGCGAGCGGCGTTTGTTTAAACCCAATACACCGATCAGGCCGCTGATCATCAGCCAGGCGGCCGCCGGCAGCGGTACCGGCGCAACCGACGATACGGTAACGCTGACGTTATAGCCGCGGGCAATTTCGTCGGCGTTCGGATCGAAGATATTGAACGCACCGACGCATTGGTTTTGGTCGTAGCAGCTGCCGCCGATTGCCAGCGTGTAGTCGCCAGACGCCAAAAAGAAATTATTCAACGAGACGCTGGATGCGGCACTATTGACGGAACCGGCATGAGCCAAATATTCGATGGTAGCGATGTCGCCGTTATCATTACCCATGGTTGTATCCGCCAGCGCTCGCCAAGCCCCTTCCTTACCGAATTGCGGATCGCCGGGCTGCAAACCGGCAGTAGCACCATCGTGGGCTTCGTCAGGCACTAAGCCGCGGTATAAAGAAAACCCAGGTTTCAAGTCGCCCAAGCGCGACGGATTGTTCGGATTGTTATTGATGTATTGGTTGATGCCGTCGCTGGCGACGTTAATGCTTACCCAGACGCCTGCCGGCTGGCTAACGCTGAAGCGAATCCAAGAACCCATATGACTGTCACCCCAGTCCACATCGGTGGCGTCGCCCCAACCAAAATTGCCTTTCAGGACGTCGCCGCCGCTGTAGGTCGTTGATGTCGCAGTGCTGGTGACTTGGGTAGTCACGTTATTGAACAAATCGTAATAATTCACATGCGCCGATGCCGATTGGAACGGTAGCATGACGGTAGCAATAACGGGTACGACCTTGAATAACTGGTGCTTCATAACAATCCTCAAACGTTTAGTAGAACGGTTACAGACAAGCCTCGACCACCGGCCTGCAGAATCCAATGGACTGTTGCAAAACCCGCGCCACAATCTGGAACTACGCCGCCAACATATCGAACGGCCATACTCAGCTGACACCACACAATCCGCCGAAACCACTAAAACCAAGCCTTGCGGCAACAGCCATCCCGTCGAACGTTAAACCGCGCCGCGTTTAATCAGCCGCCAAACACCTCTAGCCCAACTTTAGGGTTAGGAAGGAATTTCACGATTTAAAATTAAACTATGTTAAATAAATGATTGTTTTTGTGAAATAACACTATTTAATTTCCAGACCTCGCCTCGGAATTCCAGCCTTTTTGCCGGAAAAACTCAGCAAAATCCGCAAAACCGCGAAGCAATCCTCAATCGCAGCAGAAAATATCAAATTGATTTCAATAAGTTATAAAAAATTGCGCCATATCACACACTTTTCGGCCGGTACGCCGCCGCCTCCACAAACTCGTCTAGCCGTCCAGACCAGCCATCTATATTGCCAACCTATTGATTTATAAAGGCGTTATCAACATCGCAAATCGAGCTGGCACGAATATTGTTGATGGGCTTTTGCTCGTCGATGTCGGCAATACTCGGGATTCCCGAGCGGATATTCCCGACTCGAAGACCACGCGTCCAAACCAAAGCGGCGGACACAACAACAGGACGTTATTGAATCGGATCGAGCTTGGCGAATTGCCGCAGTAAGGGTGATTTCCGAGCTATGGGGGAGGCCGGTTCGTTAGCACCGTCTTTACAAAAACGATAATTCTGAGGACAGAAAATGGTATTGCAAAAAAAACTGGTAGTAGCACTGTTAACCGGCGGCATGGCGGGTATTTCCGGTCAAGCGTTCGCTCACTGGAGTTCCGGCCCTTTCCTGTATAACGATGCCGGCACCAACCCAATGAATCTGGCCAATAGCAACTTGGCGGCCGGCGTTGAAAACAACGGTACCGGCGCCAATGCAGCCGGCACTTTCGGTACCAATACCGCTACCGGCACCAGCTACGGCACCTATACCCAAACTCGCGCGGTTTCTTCCGACTACGGCTGGATCCAAGGCCAAGACAATAGCCTGTGGGCCAATAGCCACGATAACAAAGGCTTGGCGTTTTCTCTAGCCAATACCTCTCGCGTTACATTCACTGTGACAACGCTGGGTACAGCCGCTAGCGCCGTGCAAACTCAAGCTACGGGCGGCAGCACAGTGACCACCTTGAGCGGTCAAGACTGGAACCCGGCATTTTCCATTTTTAAAGGCTTGGCTCCGCAGTCATCTCACGAAGGCGGGATTGGCAACACCGCACTGGCCCAACATCTTCCAGGATATGTTGCATGGGGGCCCTACGCATCAGTTCAGCCCTATACCGCGGCAACGGATGCTACCTATGAAACAACAACCGGCAATAGTTATACCGGTTCCGGCACATGGGGTGCATATCGTTCAAACGCCGACTGGACTGGCGGAAGAGATATTAGCGCGACCGCAACATACGGTAATGGCAAGTCGATTGGCACGTCACAAGTGCTCGGCGAAGGTAATGTCTCAACCTTGAAATATATCGACTCTCAGGCGTCAGCCGCTGGCAGCCATACGGTCACATGGAGCGGCATCTTAGGCCCCGGTGACTACAGTCTTTGGGTAGGCGGCACCAACGCAGCACATGCCCTTGAACAACAAGCCAACTACCAAGGCCTACAGGCAGCGCATACCGCGGACGATGCCGCAATCGCAGCGGCGAACACCGCTTATACAAACTACATCTCGACTGCTCCAGCCATCGTAGCAGCACAAGCAGCTTACGACGCGGCTATCGCAAGCCATACGACAACAGCCGCTGAAAAAGCAGCCGCTAAAGCCGCACTGGACGCCGCTTTAGCAGCTGATCCGGCCGCAGTTGCTTTAAAAGATGCTTACAACGTAGCACGGACTAACGTTACAAAATACGAAAATTTGGTGGCTACTTTGCGTAGTCCTTACGGCTTCACCATCGAGACCACCGTCGCTGCGGTGCCGGTACCGGGCGCAGTCTGGTTGTTCGGCAGCGCCATGGCCGGCCTGATTGGCGCCAGCCGTCGCAAACAACAACTGGCTTAAACGAAGCTGGACGCTCGACGCCGGATTGCGTCGAGCCAACGGAGCAAGGACGCTCCGCATCTCTCCGCTTCCGCGCGGCAGCATCACCTATCCGTAACGCCTTGGACACGGCTACCTGACAATTTAACGTTCCGCGACACCCCGAGATTCAGGGAAACAGCTAGCGTTAACCGTATCTCTGTGCCCCCCCCCCAGACGGTTTAAAGATCGCGGCCACCGAAACCGGCCTTCGTTCACAAATCAGCCAATACCGCCAGCGCGTCCTGAATGTTGCTCACCGCATGGATTTCCAGATGTTTGACGCCATCCTTCGGCTTATTGCTTTTCGGAATGATGGCTTTTTTGAAACCGTGTTTAGCGGCTTCATTGAGACGGGCATGGCCGTTGGCGACCGGGCGAATCTCGCCGTTCAAGCCCACTTCGCCGAAAAACACCGTGTCGTAAGGAATGATCCGGTCTCTAAGACTGGATACGACACCGACCAGGATGGCCAGATCGGTACTGGTTTCGCTGACTTTGATACCGCCGACCACGTTGGCGTAAATCTCGTCGTTGCCGGTGAAGATACCGCCGTGGCGCGATAACACCGCCAGCAGCATCGCCAGCCGGTTTTGATCCAGACCCACCGCCAACCGGCGCGGATTGCCGTACTGGCTTTCGGTGACCAGAGCCTGGATTTCCACCAGCAAGGGCCGGGTACCTTCCCACAATACCGTCACCACGCTACCCGGCGACGGCTTTTCCGCGCGCGACAAAAACATCGCCGACGGGTTTTTCACCTCCTTCAAGCCGCTGCTTTCCATCGCGAAAAAACCCAGCTCGCCGACGCTGCCGAAGCGGTTCTTGTCTGCGCGCAACACCCGAAACCGCGAATCGTCGGTCGAAGACAGCACCACCTGGGCGTCGACGATGTGGCTCAAGGTCATCGGCCCGGCCAGCGACTGGTCCTTGGTGACGTGGCCGACCATAAAAAACGACACGCCGGTACGCTTGGCGTACTGAGTCAAAAAACTGGCCGACTCCCGCACCTGCGACACCGAACCCGGCGCCGAATCGGAATCCGCCGTGTACATGACTTGGATCGAATCGATGATGACGACTTGCGGCTGCTCTTCATCGAGTAGCTGGCAAATCTGCTGCACCGAGGTTTCGGCCAGCATCTTGATGCCGGCGGTGTTCAATTGCAGGCGGTGGGCACGCTCGGCAATCTGCTGCAAGGATTCCTCGCCGGACACGTAAAGCACCGGCAATTGCCGGGCGATATGGGCGATGGCCTGCAACAAAATCGTACTCTTGCCGGCGCCCGGCGCACCGCCGATCAACACCACGCTGCCTTTGACGATGCCGCCGCCCAATACCCGGTCGAACTCGGCCAGGCCGGTAGAAATGCGCTCGGCCTGAGCCAGATTGACCTCCGACAGCAACTGCACCGCACTGCGGCTGCCGGCGTAACCGGAACGCTCGCGTTCGGCCTTACCCCCGCCCAGTTTGACCTCTTTGATCGTATTCCAGGCGCCGCATTGGTTGCATTGCCCCGACCACCCCGGATAATCCGCGCCGCATTCGGTACAGACGTACGCGGACTTTTGTTTTTTTGCCATGCCGTATCGACTCGAATCAGTAGAACACCCGGAACAAGCGCTGAATCTGCTCGAACTCGTACAAGTAAGGCCGCGCCACGTCGCGGTTGGCCGCGACGACGACCAGATCGTGGGAGAACACCGAGGTGTTGTACCAATTGAAGCTGCCTTCGATGACGATGTATTCGTCGATCACGCAATACTTGCAATGGATCGGCGAGTACGGCACCGGTAAATCGTCTTGGCCGTAGACCAGGCCGACGCGGATGCCGGCGTCTTTCAGGCGTTGAATCGCCGGCAGCAAGGGCCGCGCCAGCTCCTCCGCCATCGGCCGTTCGACCCCGATCTTGCCCTGCCGCGCCAAATGGCCGTTGAACAACAACTGCACGTCCACCCCGCGGTCGCGGGCCTGGATCAAGGCGGTAATGACGCTATCGTTGTGGTCGCCGAGCAGATCGCCGATCAAAAACAGGCACAGCTTCAACGAACGGCGGGCGCGGTGAATTTCAGCCAAAATCGCATGATGCGGCCGATACACCTTGCCGTTAGCCATGGTTTGCCGGCCGAAGGTGTAGAGCAGGTTGAACGGGCTGAGCGGATCGATACCGTATTTCTGGATCACACCGCCGCGCTGGCTTTGGAAGATGTTGTCCAGCAAGCGGCACACGCCCTGGGAATGGAAGCTCATGCCCGATTCCCAGTTGGCCCACCAGCGGTCGAAGGTAATGTTGAACGAGCCGATAATTGCGTCCTCGTCGTTGAAAATCACGAATTTGGTATGCATGTCCGGCTCGACTTCGATCAAGTGGTGCTTCGGCGTGCAGAACACGCCAACCAACTCGATGCCGGAACGTTTCAACCGGGCGTAGTTCTGGCTGTTGGTCAAGGTCATCTTGCGCCAGTCGACGATGCATTGCACCAGTACGCCCTGGTGGCTGGCATGGATCAGGTGATTGATGAAGTCGTTGTCGTCGATGCAATCCACGCTGACCTTGATCGTGCACAGGCGGTCGGGTTGTGCCCGTTTGGCGGCGATGGTTTTGTCGATATGGTCGTGGATGAAGCGCTTCGGGTGGTAGGGATGGTGCTGCTGACCCTTGGTGAATTTTGGCGTCAGGTGCAGCGAGTCGAAATGGCGGTTGTACCAGTCCACGTCGGCCTGCAATTTGCCGGGATCGACTTCATGCGTGCGGTAATGATTGGCAGTCGCCCATTGTTCGCCGATATGCCGTTGCGCCGGCTGATTGTCCTGCAGTTGCGGCGCGTCCATGAAGATGTACTCGTGCCGAGACGCTATAGAATGTTCGCCAAGGTGGACGATGAACGCAAACTTGATGCAATGGATCCGGCCGAACTGGGCCGAATACGGCATCACGTAAAAGTCGCGGGTCGAACGCTTGTGCCGATACCACTCGACGTCGTAGGCATCGGTATCGACCACGTAAGTTTCGCAGATCGCATCGCGGAATACCTTCAGCACCACCTTCAGGTTGGCGGTGACGCCATGGTTCAACTCGAAATCGATCTTGCCCCAACGAACGTCGAAGATTTCCCTAAAATCGTTGCTGCGTTGAAAACAGCCCCCCAATTTGCCGAATACCGGCTTGGCGTAATGTTCTGCTACTTGCATATTCGCTCGCCTAATCGCACAGGTTAAAATCCATACTCGAGCCTGAAACCGGTTACAGCGGCTCGAACTCCAGCAGATAGCCGCAATGGTCGGAAACCCGGCCGTAATCCTGCTCGGTGAAGACTACCCGCGCCGAAGTCGCCCGCAATCCGCTATCTTTGTTCATAAACACATAATCGATCCGGTAGTCGTCCGCCAGCCGGTCGCGCCAGTGGGCATCGTCCACCCGGAAGATCTGTTGAAACAAGGCCGGTGCGTTGGCCGCCAGATATTGGTCTTCGTAGCGGTGGCCGTCGACGACCAAGCCATAGCCTAACGAACCCGCCGCGATATTGAAATCGCCGCATAACAAAGTGGCCGCCACCTCGGCGCCGCGCCGGCCGTCGGCCCATTCCGACAAGCGTTGAAATTGGTCGCGAAAACCGTCTTCCCACCAGCTCAAATGGGCGGAGAACACGTCGATGGTGCCGATGTAAGGTACGTCGATGCTGGCCGCCACCACTTTGCGCGAATGGATGCTATAGGCATCGCTGCTGTCGGAAACGTAGCGCGCCTCCTGGCGCTCGAACGGATAGCGGCTCAGGATCGCCACGCCCTCCCGGTATTTGTCGAACCCCAGATGGGACCAGTCGCTATACAAATGAAACGGCTGTTTCAAACGCCGGTTGATGATATTGGCGGAATTGGAGGCCCAGTCGCCGCGACCGTCGTTCCAATGTTCCGCCACTTCCTGCAAACACACCAGGTCGGCGCCCAGTTCGTCCACCGCTTTCGCGATTTGCCAGAACTTCCGATCCTGATCGTCCTCCTGGTAACAGTGCAGATTCAGAATCATCACTTTCAGCGGCGCCCGGCTCAGCCGGTAGTTTTGTCCGGCATTGTTATCCCAGAAGGTCTGCTCCTTACCTTCGCAGCAGATGCTGTACTGCACCCGGAACGCGCCGTCGAGTTTGAGATTGGTGCTCCAATGCTGTACCGGATGCAGCCCGGCATAACCGCTACGGGTGGCGGAGCGCCTGCCGGATTGCAGCCGGCAGCTGGTTTTGTGGACGTGGTGCCAATCGTCCAGCGTCCAATGGACCGTCACCTTTTCTGCCGCCAAACCGGCATCGACAGCCAATTTAAGCGGAATGCTGCGTTGCGACGCGCTAAGTCCCTGCAACGGGTTCAAATTCAGTACCGGCACCAGACCGGTCGTGCGTCCACCGCTGCCGGCTGCGCAAAAATAACCCTGACAGCCGTCGTTGTTGTCCCAATATTCGCGGCCCTCATGCTGTAAGCGTAAGGAGAAACGGATATCGCCGGGCAAATCGGCCTTGGCCTGACGCTGAAACCTCAGCTCGGCGCGCCAGTATTCGCTACCGTCGCCGGCAGTGATGCAATAGTCAGCCAACACAGTACGCCGCACGCCGTCTTCGCCGGCCCAATGCACTTCGACGGTCTTGCCGTAACCGAGATTGGCCACCCGCATGAAAAACTGCAAGATCTGGCTGCTGGCAGCGGCTTTACCGCTAACGATGTTGCCGACATACAGTAACTGGATGTTATCCATGATCCCTCCCGTGAGCTGAACGGCACGGCAACGGCACGCACCGGTTTGGCTTGGTGGCCGGCCGCCTAGGCGGCATACTGGCGAAAATCGATCTCCGGAAAAATATCGTCCATGATCTCCAGCGCTGTCAAATAGCGTTCGTCGATCCGGTTTTTACGAATCGAGTCGTGCAGATAATTGAAGCGCGCCAGATGGTCGGTGATGCGTTTCCGCGCGTAATCGATGGTGGTACCGGCTTTCATGATGAACGGCCAATCCGAAGCCTGCGCCAGCAACAAGGAGCGCGCGGCCTGGTTCAGCGCCCGGCGCTGCAAGTCGCTGACCTGCAAGCCGCGCAAGTCGCCCGCCAACTTTTCCATTTCGGCGGCCGCCTTATGCAACAACGGATAAATCCAATCGTTGCTTTCGTTCAACCAGAATTCCGAATAGCCGTGCTCGCCCCAACTCGATGCGGCAGGTACCGCCGGCTGGCACGCCAAGCCCAATTGCAGATAATCGCTGCAACCGACGGTTTGCAAACCGCTGTCCGCGCCGGCTGCCAAACGCAATACCTGTTCCAGCCACAACGGCCCCTCGAACCACCAATGGCCGAACAATTCGGCATCGTAAGGCGCGACAACGATAGGCGCTTGTTGCATTTCCGCGGCCAAGGCGTCGATCTGCCGCCGGCGGCTGGCGATGAAATCTTCGGCGTGGCGGCGTAGTTTCAACTTGGCCAATTCCGGCTGATAAGCCTGTTTGGGCTGTTTGCCGCCGGTGATCCGGTAGTATTTGATGCCGGTATTGATCCGGGTCTCGCCGTCCAGGATGTAGGGCGCGATGTATTCCAATGGCAGATCGAAACCGATGTCCCGGTAATATTCGCGGTAGTCGCCATCGCCAGGATAGCCGGACTCGGCACTCCAAACCTGGTGCGACGCGGCCGGGTCGCGACCGAATCCGGCCACTCCGCCACAATCGATCGGCGCATACACGCCGAACGGCGGCCGACGATCGGCATTGAGCAGCGCATGGCTTTCCAGAAAAAAGTACTCGATACCGGCGGCCTTCAGGGTCTGCTCCAGACCGGGGTAATAGCCGCACTCCGGCAGCCAAAATCCGCGCGGGGCGAAACCGAATTGAGCCTGAAAGCTGTCGATGCCGACGCCGATTTGATTGCGGACCGAGACGGGATTGACGTCCAACAACGGCAAATAGCCGTGGGTCGCCGCGGTAGTGATCAACTCCAGCCGGCCGCTGCTTTGGTGGCGCTGAAATGCAGCCAGCAGATCGCAGTGGTAGCGCTGCTGGTAATCGTACAGATTGTCCTGAAACAGTTGCAGGTAATGTTGCGCCAGCGCATGAAACTGCGGCAAGCGCCGGGTACGCTCCACCTCGCGCTCGGCCAGCTCCACCCGTCCCCGCAGATAACGCAAAAACCGGTTTTGCAACAACGGATCGCGCAACATCGCCATCAGCGTCGGCGATAACGACAGGGTCAGCCGGTAGGCTACCCGGTCGTAACGCAACCGCTCGAACATGGCCAATAGCGGCAGATAACACTCGCTGATCGCCTCGAACAGCCAGTTTTCTTCAAAAAAACTGTCGTGCTCGGGGTGGTGCACGTACGGCAAATGCGCGTGCAGAACAATTGCCAGATAGCCGTTATTCATGGTCGCAACCCGCCAATGCCGCCGATCCGGCAGGCGAGCCGGCGGAGACCGGCAACACGAACTGGGCGATGACCGGCGCCAGCCAGGTCGCCGCACTCGCGGTTTCGGCGACAGCCGCCGGATTGGAATAGGCCAAGGCGGTAAACTCCTTATACTGGTCCAGATGACCGATAGCCGCCTGGTAATAGCCGGCGGAATTCGACAATGGCTCGGGTAACGCGATTTGCTGCTGACTGCTCTGGCCGGACACCGGCAGGTCGAACCACTCGGGCCGGTTTTCGGTTTGCTCCGGCAAATCAGCCTTCGCTTCCGGTTGCCGGTAAATCCGTAGGGTCAATCCGGTTTCGCTCGTTGCCGGCGGTTGCGGCTGAACATCGGTCCGGGCTTGCCGCGCGGGTTCCGGCAATTGCCAATAGGCGTGCAGCCGGCGCGGATCCACCGGCAACAGCACCAAGCTGGGTGCCCCCGGTGCGCGCATATCGGCCCGCGGCGCGAATTCGCGGCTGATTTGCTGGCTGATGCCAAACAGCTCTTGCGGCGAAAACCCGGAGGTGGCGGCCCGACCGCCGGCCCTGAACCGCCGCGGGGCAAAAGTGCGGCTGATCTCCAGGCTGATATCCCGCATCTCCTCGGCAGATAGCTGCAAGCGAGACTGGGATGTGGACCGGGAAGAAGCCATTGGCAATGTTAAAGATATGGTTTGGCGGAAGGTTAAGCGCAGGCCGATGCTGCCGGCTGATTCAGCCCTCCGCAATGGCACGCTAATAGACTCTACCCGTTGTCGATTATTTACGCAAGGCGTAGGCCTGTGCCTACGATTTGCAGTAAAATCAAGGCATCCAAGTTTTTCGGCAAAGGGCATGCGCGAATCATACAGTTTAAAGTCAGGGAGTCCCTATCCGCACGGCGCCAAAGTCAGCGAGGGCGGCGTGAATTTTTCCATCTCCAGCCGGCATGCCACAGAGGTCGAATTGTTGCTGTTCGCCAGCAACGACAGTCCGGAACCGTTTCAAGTCATTGCGCTACACAAAGACAAACACCACACTTTTTTTTCCTGGCACGTATTCGTCGAAGGCTTGCCGACCGGCACTTGGTACGCTTGGCGTATCGACGGCCCGAGCAATACTCGCGAGTCCGGCTTGCGCTTCGACAAGGACAAGCTGTTGCTGGACCCTTGGGCACGGGCGGTTAGCGACAAACTCTGGCAACGCGCCGCCGCCTGCCTGCCCGGCGACAACAGCGCCCATGCGATGCGCGCGGTGGTGGTGGACGACCGCTACGACTGGGAAGGCGATACCCCGCTGGCGATCCGCAGCGAGAAAGCCATCATTTACGAATTGCACGTCGGCGGTTTCACTCGCCATCCGTCCGCCAAAGTTAAGCATCCGGGCAGCTTTGCCGGTCTGATCGAAAAAATCCCTTACTTGTCCAAACTGGGCATCACCCACGTCGAGTTGCTGCCGGTGATGGCTTTTGACGAGCAGGACGTACCGCCGCACACCTCGGATTTGGGCCTGAAAAACTACTGGGGTTACAGCACCCACAGTTTTTTCAGCCCACATCCCGGCTACTGCGTAACACCGGAACAGGGCACGCACATCCGCGAGTTCCGCGACTTGGTCAAGGCTTTACACAAAGCCGGCATCGGCGTGATCATGGACGTTGTGTTCAACCACACCTCGGAAGCCGGCGCCGATGGACCGGTGATCAACTTCAAAGGCATCACCGGTAACAGCTTTTATCTGACCGACAAGCACGACAAACGCATTTTTCACGATTACACCGGCTGCGGCAACACCGTCAACGCCAACCATCCGCTGGTCACCAACTTCATTATCAGCTGCCTGGAGTATTGGGTCAGAGAAATGCACGTGGACGGCTTCCGCTTCGACCTCGCCAGCGCACTGGCCCGCGGCGAAGACGGTAGCGTACTCCAGGACCCGCCGCTGGTCTGGGGCATCGAATTGTCGGAACAATTGGCCAGAACCAAACTGATCGCCGAAGCCTGGGACGCCTCCGGCCTGTACCAGGTCGGCAACTTCCCCGGTTACCGCTGGGGCGAATGGAACGGCCGTTACCGCGACGTGATCCGCCGTTTCGTGCGCGGCGATACCGGCATCATCAGCGAGGTCGCCACCCGCATTTGCGGCAGCAGCGACCTCTACCAGCACCAACACCGGTTGCCGATCAGCGGGATTAATTTCGTCACCTGCCACGACGGTTTTACGCTGAACGACCTGTTCAGTTACAACGAAAAACACAATGCCGCCAACGGCGAAAACAACCGCGACGGCTGCAATAACAATTTGAGCAGCAATTGCGGCACCGAAGGCCCAACCCGCGATCCGGCTATCCTGGCGCTACGCCGCAAACGCGTGAAAAACACGTTTGCCATTCTGCTGTTGAGCCACGGCGTACCGATGCTGCTGGCCGGCGACGAAATCCTGCACACGCAACAGGGCAACAACAACTGCTATTGCCAGGACAACGAACTCAGCTGGCTGAATTGGGAGAAAGCCAAGGAAAATGCCGACATTCTGCATTTCGTACAGTTGATGATTCGCTTGCGCAAACGCCACGTTTCGCTGATGCGCCGGCGGTTTCTGAGCGGGGAGATTTTGGAAGAACGCGGCATGCCCGATATCGTCTGGCACGGTCTGGAGGTTGGCCAACCTCCGCGTTGGGACGATCCGGAAGCCCGTGTGCTGGCATTTACGTTAACGGCTTTGGCTAAGGATGAGTCCGACTTGCACGTCATCCTCAACATGTCGGATCAACGGCTGGCGATGGAGTTACCGTCCATTCCGGAACGGACTTGGCGGCTGGCGGTGGATACCGCGCAAAAACCGGGGCGCGACATTTTCGAACCGGCCGAACAAAAACCGGTCGCAGGCAACCGTTACTGGGTAGACAGCGACTCGGTGGTCGTATTCGAAAACGGCCAACCGGAACCGGGCGACGGCGATAGCCTGTCTAAACGCTCCGCCCAACTTTTCAGCAAATTCACCGGCATCAAACTGGCCGATACTGCGGCCTGAGCATCAATCGAACACATCCCCCCAATCCGGCGGCGGCGGCGTTTCGGTTTGCTCCGCACCGGCTTCCGCAGATTCGGCATCGCCGCCCGCTGGCTCTGCATCGCCGTCCGCTGGTTCTGCAATCGGCGGCGCAACGGTTTTTGCCGTCAGGGTGGCGTTCAGATAACTGTCGAGCAAGCCGCACAGACTCTCGTAAAAACCGGATAGCGGTTGCCGACCCAGCAATTGCTCGACACACTGGTACAGGAACTGCTTTTCCGCCAGCATCAGCACCTCCGACACGCTATGCCCTGCCTCCTCGCCGAAGCCGTATTTTTCGACCAGCGCCAGCAGGATACGATCTGAACGCTGCCCTTGCCGGTCTTCGATTTCAGCCAACAACGCCTCGATTTCGGCCTGATGGCGTTTTTTCTCCCGTCTGCCAACCAGCCACAGCACCGCCAATCCCAACACACTGACGGCGAATAGATTGGCCAAAATGATGATCGTCCACGTCTGACTCATCGCTGCGCCAACTCCTCAAGGTCATGCCGCAACGCCAACTCGGCGTCGAGAAATATCTGCAACATCTTTTTGCTGCTGTTTTCCAATTCCAAAGCGGTTTGGTTGCCGCTGAACACCCGGGTATATTCGGCGGACATTTCGTCTATGGTTTTCATCGCCGTATCGAGTTGCCGCACCAATTGTTGATTCACCCGCTCCAGGCCGACCTGCTTTTGCACCTGCTCCGCATCAGCGCCTCCGGCTGGCCCGTGCTGAACGGAACCGGCGTTGGTGACCAGATTTTGGTAAGGCTCGGCCAATTGCTCGATGCGTTGCTCTATCTCCTGCAACAGCACCAATTCCCGCTTCAGGAACAAGCGGATTACATCCTGGAACAAGGCGCGCTCCGAGGCGTTGACTTGCTGCAGCACCGTTTCGATTTCCGCTTCGCTCAAACTGCAGTGTTCGCTGATGAACTGCTGCAAACGTTCGCCTTTTTCGAAGGAATGGCCTTCCAAATCGCCGATGAAACGCTCGATTTCGGCCATTTCCTTGCCTTTTCTATTCCGGGACAAGTAGAACAGCACGATAACCAACAACAACAAAACGGCAAAGGTTTCCGCCGCCAATATCACCACTACCGAATCGAACGAACTCATGACAATTTCTCCAACAAGCGTTGATGCTGTTCCGTTTCGGATTTTTTCAAATAGCGGTAGATAAAAAAGCCGGCCAGCCCGAATAACAGATTAATCGCCAGCAAAACGCCGCCGACCAGCCACCAATTGGCCGCCGGCAGCAGCTCTGGCTCCGGTTCGGGATGCGTGTCCGGATGCGCAGTTTCCTTGGCCGCAACATGGCCTGCCTCGGCAGCCGGGCCGGCAGGCTCGCCATGTTGCGGTGGTTCCTCGGCAGCTGCCGGCGCCGCCGCATGAAACCAGCTATCGTCTATGGCTACAGGCTTGACGGCCGGAGACACCGGGTTGCCGTGGCGATCCTTGGCCATTACGTTAAAACTGACCTTGGTGACGCTTGCCGGCGGCAATTCGGTTAAATCCAACTCCCAGAGCCCATCTTTTGCGGTCGCTGCACGCGTTTCAGGCGGTTTATCGTCGCGACTGATTTGGGCGTTAATCACCATGCCGGCCGGCTCCAACAGCGCCAAATCGGGTTTCAACAACAGGCGTACCCGCCGCTGTCCGGCATCGATCTGCCGCTCCACAGTAATCGGCGTCGCTACCACTTGAATCTCGCTGATGATCTCGCGTTTGAAGGTCTTGCCGTCGGCGAGCAATTTCAGGGTGTGCTTGCCAACCGCCAGCCCGCTCAAACTATGCTGAAAAAAACCGGGTTTAGCGGCCGCCACTATTTTCTGCGGCGCAGATTGGTCCAACCCCAACTCCAAACTCAACATGCCGAGAAAATCGGCCCGAGTGATTAACTTGTCGCGGTCGGTAAAGTGGGCCTCCACCGCCAATGTGTCGTGTTCGCCGATAAAATTCGGAATTTCACTGAGCTGTAGCTTGAGGTCGGTCACGATCATCACCTGATTGTCCGGATCGACTTCGGCCAGCAAACGCCACTCACCCACCGCCGGCTGTCTGACCGTGATCAAATCGTAATTCTGGCTTTCCAGCCACGACACATTGGCGGCCATGGTCTGCTTTGCCAATGTTTTGCCGTCCGGCAGGGCCAATTGGGTCGGCGCCGCATGCGCGGTCTTGAACACCAGAATCGAAAACTCCTGAATTCCGCTGTCAACGCTGAATTTATTGTCGCGCAAAGGCAGCGTGGTTTTCGGCGCGGCTTTTTGCGCCATCTTCAAAAACGAACGTTGCAATTGGTCGGCGGATTTGGCGACCTCAGCCCAACCGCCGGTCTCGAATGCCAGTTTGTCCAGCAATTCCTGGTCGGCTTGGTCGGACAGCGCGACAGTCTGCACCTGGATATCCTGTTGCTGCAACTGCGGAATCCATTCGCTGAGAATGCGCTCTCGCGAATCGGCACTTTGCATGATGTCCTTGGAGATATCGACGAAGCCGTCGGTCAATAGGATCAAATGCTTGCGGCCGGGGCCTTTGAAGCCTTGGCTGAGAACGGTACGGATTGCGTCTTCGATATGGGTGTACAGGCCGCGGGAATGAATGTTGGTCAGCGCTTTACCGGCTTGCTGTTTCCAGGCCGCATTGACCTTATCGCTGGCGATTAGCGGCACGGTCTTTTCGGCAAACAACCACAATCCGGTCCGGCTGCCGTCCGGCAGCAATTCGACCAGCAAGCGGCCGGCTGCGACACGCAGATTGTCCGGATCGTTTTGTTTCATGCTGCCGGAGACGTCGATCAGCACCTGAATCTCGTCTCCGCCCGTTGCCGGCGAGGGTTGCGCTCGGGCCACAGTACCGGCAAAAGCAAAAACGCATGCCACGACCGCCATCAGTAATCTGCACATGACTCCGTCCGGGAGAGTTAAGGTAATGGTTAAAAAATATAGTCTAATGGGTCGGAGTGTTGCCGATTTTTAATTCGGGCCGCAACCGGTGTTACCCTATAATGTTTTTATTTCAACCATAGGAGAACTTATGTCTATCAAACGAATGGTCGATCTGGATCTGGCAGGCAAACGCGTCCTGATCCGCCAGGATTTAAACGTACCGGTCAAGGACGGCAAAGTCACCAGCGATTTGCGCATTCAGGCCAGCGTTCCGACCGTTGAAGCAGCCTTGGCCGGCGGCGCCGCGGTGATTTTGATGTCTCACCTGGGCCGCCCGACCGAAGGCGAATACGACGAAGCCTCCAGCTTGAAACCCGTTGCCGAGCGTTTTTCCCAATTGCTGGGCCAGCCGGTACGTCTGGTCAAAGACTGGCTGGACGGCGTCGAGGTCAAACGCGGCGAAGTCGTGCTGTGCGAGAACGTGCGTTTCAATAAGGGCGAAAAGAAAAACAGTGCCGAGCTGGGCCAAAAAATGGCCGCGCTGTGCGACATCTTCGTGATGGACGCCTTCGGCACCGCCCACCGCGCCGAAGCCTCGACCCATGCTGTGGCCGAGCACGCTGCAATCGCCTGCGCCGGTCCGCTGCTGGCCGCGGAATTGGATGCATTGGGCAAGGCCCTGGAAACCCCGGCCCGGCCGTTGGTGGCAATCGTCGGCGGTTCCAAGGTTTCGACTAAATTGACCGTGCTGGAATCATTGTCGACCAAAGTCGATCAATTGATCGTCGGCGGCGGCATCGCGAATACTTTCATTGCCGCGGCTGGCTATGGCGTCGGCAAGTCCTTGTACGAAGCCGATCTGCTTCCGGAAGCGAAAAAATTGATTGCAGCGGCGAAACAACGCGGTGCGGACATTCCGGTGCCGGTTGACGTGGTCACTGCCAAAGAATTTTCGGAATCCGCAGCCGCCACCGTGAAAAATGTGGCCGACGTAGCTGAAGACGATCTGATTCTGGACATCGGCCCGGAAACCGCAAAGCAATATGCGGAAATCTTGAAAACGGCGGGCACCATTGTCTGGAACGGTCCGGTCGGCGTGTTCGAAATCGATCAGTTCGGCGAAGGTACCAAATCCATGTCGATGGCGATCGCCGACAGCCCGGCATTCTCGATTGCCGGCGGCGGCGACACTTTGGCGGCGATCGACAAATACGGTATCGCCGACAAAGTGTCCTACACCTCCACCGGCGGCGGCGCCTTCCTGGAATTCCTGGAAGGTAAGGAGCTCCCCGCCGTTGCGGTATTGAAAGCCCGCAGCTAAGGAATGCCTCCGCTTGCGGCCGGCTGTTGGCAGCCGGCCGCAAGCGTCTTACAAACCGGCGACGGTTTTATCCTTGTCTTCTTGATAGTCGCGGTAGTTGATCGAAATCTTCAGGCCGGCGAAGCGGCCGGACATTTTCACCATCTCCGCTGTTTCCTTGTCGAACATCAGCCTGACTTCGCTCAGAGCCCTATCCTCGTAACCTTCTTCGATCTCCTTCGCTTCCAGACGGAAGTGGTACAGGTAAACTTCCTGCTTGTCTTCCTGAGTGATCTCCAACGGCTCGCCTAACTGCTTGACCACTACCGATTTTTTCGGCAGCAGCGCGGCAATTTTTTCGAGTTGGTCGGCTTTGGCTTTTAATTGCTTTTTCTCTTCATTGATTTCGGCACCGCCCAACGAACGGAACGAAGCCTCCAAAAACTCCGACGGCGCGATTTGCAGAAACAGGTTGGAAAAGGTCCAGTCGGTGATCTTGTCCTCCTTGTTGAAGGCCAGATCCAGGTAAAAGCTGATTTCCGGGGCGACTTGCTTGCCGTCCTTATCGATTTTCCGGAACCAATAACGCCAACGCTTGCCGTCGGCGGTCTGCTCCTCGCTACTGGCATGCAGTTTGGCCAAGGAAACGAAATCTTCACTGAACAACTTCGGCTTTTTGAAATGTACGGTGAAATCGTCTTTCGACACCACCGAGAAATAGCGGTCGAATTCGTCCATCTGCAAATAGGTCTGATAGGCGTGCAACCAATGCAGACAACCAGTCATCGTGCTGAGCAAGGTAAAAGCCAGCAACCAGCGTAAAACTCGGGAAAATGTTTTCATAGCCTCCTCAATGCCGGGTCGGCGGGTTGGTCTCGGTTTCTGCCGCCGGATTGGTCAGCAAATTTTCTACGTCGATTTGATCGAAGCGGTATTGTGCGCCGCAGAACTGGCAGTCGATTTCGATGTCGTCGCGCTCTTGCAAAATCGCATGCAGTTCGGACCGCCCCAACATCAATAAAGTGCCGGCGATTTTTTGCCGGGAACAAGTGCATTTGAATTCCACCGCTTCCGGATCGAAGATTCTGACCTTTTCCTGATGGAATAGCCGATACAGCAAATCTTCGCAATCCAGCGTGAAGATTTCCTGGGCGGTGACGGTAGCAGCCAACATTTCCAGGCCCTCCCAGTCGGCCGGGTCTTTGTGTTCACCCGGCAACTCTTGAATCAACAATCCGGCCGCGGCGTTGCGGTCGGCGAACAACCACAATCGGGTGTTCAGTTGTTCCGATTGCTTGAAATACACTTCCAACACTTCCGCCAGCGTATCGGCCTCGATCCCAACGATACCTTGGTAAGGTTCGGCATTCTCGGATTCGACGGTCAGCACCAATCGCCCGCCAGCGCCGACCATTTCGCGCAGGTTGGCGCCGCTGACCTTGTCCGCGCTACGCACCAGTCCCCGAATGTTACGGTCGTTGCTGGCCTGGGCGACCAAAGCGGTCAAATCGCCGCCGCCCTGAATCTGCATAATCATTGCGCCTTTAAATTTGATCGTCGCCGACAGCAATACCACCGCGGCCAGCGCCTGTCCCATTTGGGCGTCGACTGCGTCGTCCGCTATCCGCTGGTGTTGCTTGGCTTCGACCAAGCTGGTCTGTAGCCGCACCCATTCGCCGCGCACACCGTGCTCTTCGAAGATAAAGCGGCGTAAGCAATCCTGTTGTTTCATGATTTGATTAACTTTATCGAAAGGTCGGGGATTATAATCCCCAGCGTCCCATCATTCGACTAGGGGGAAGGCGGTTATGTCTTTTCTTTCCAAAAAAATTGCCATGCCTGTTGCGGAACAAGCGTTAGCGGGCCGCTCGTCGCCTATCGCCAGCGGCTTGGCGCATGCCGTACACGGCCATCCTTACCACCCGCCGTTTCCGGAGCAGATGCAGCAAGCGGTATTCGGCATGGGTTGTTTTTGGGGCGCCGAACGCAAGTTCTGGCAGCAAGCCGGCGTCTATACTACTGCAGTCGGCTATGCCGGCGGCTTTACACCCAATCCAAGCTATCAGGAAGTCTGCAGCGGCATGACCGGCCACACCGAAGTGGTGCTGGTAGTTTTCGACCCGCAAACCGTTAGCTACGCGTCGTTGTTGGCGGTGTTTT
Source organism: Methylomonas sp. Uni0011 (assembly GCF_056850255.1). Lineage (NCBI taxonomy): Bacteria > Pseudomonadati > Pseudomonadota > Gammaproteobacteria > Methylococcales > Methylococcaceae > Methylomonas > Methylomonas sp. Uni0011. The sequence goes on along the minus strand of NZ_JBVVNO010000021.1, from coordinate 35,621 downwards.
GGGAATCGCACAACCCGACCCAAGGCATGCGTCAGGGCAACGACATCGGCACGCAGTACCGTTCGGCAATTTACTGTTACGGTGACGAACAACTCGCCGCAGCCACCGCCAGCCAACACGCATACCAAGCTGAACTATCGAAAGCCGAATTTCCGCCAATCACGACCGAAATCCGCATTGCACCGCCGTTTTACTACGCCGAGCAGGACCACCAGCAGTATCTGGCCAAAAATCCCGACGGTTATTGCGGCCTCGGCGGCCTGGGCATTTGTTTGCCGCGTTGAGCAAATCAGCGCCAAATGCTAAGGCATTATAAGTCTTGGCTTTATCGTTTGCGGGCGTTCCCGGCAGAGTTTTTCCGGTTGACTTTTAGGAAAAAATCCTTCAATTTACACGTCTGGTGTGGCTCTACCTCTGCGTTCGACGATGTGCGAACGACCTGAACAGGTCAGTCATCCAAACAGAGCTTTAAAACTAATATTAGTCTTAACAACACAAAACCGTACTCTGTCTCATCAACAGATTACCAGGAGGAAACATATGAAGAAGCCTGTACACAACTGGCTGCTTGCTTCGACTGTAGCGACGATCCTTGCTGCACCAACCGTATCTACCGCCAACGACGACTTAGAAAAATTAACTCAAAACCCTGCTAACTGGGCTTCTTGGGGTGGCGACTACGCTGGTACCCGCTACAGCAAATTGTCCCAAATCAACACTCAGAACGTTAAAAACCTGCAACCAGCCTGGTCTTTCTCTACCGGTGTGTTGCGTGGTCACGAAGGTGGTCCTCTGGTTGTTAACGGCGTTCTGTATGTTCACACTCCGTTCCCTAACACCGTTTACGCGATCGACCAAAAAACCAAAGCGGTCATCTGGGAATTCACCCCAACAATGGATGCCGACGTCACCATTCCTGTCATGTGCTGCGACACCGTTAACCGCGGTCTGGCTTACGGCGACGGTAAAATCTTCCTGCAACAATCAGACACCGTTCTGACTGCATTGGATGCCAAAACCGGTAAACGTGTATGGAGCGTTCAAAACGGCGACCCGAAACTGGGTATGACCAACACCAACGCTCCGCTGGTTGTGAAAGATAAAGTTATCACCGGTATTTCCGGTGGTGAGTTTGGTGTACGCGGTTTCTTGGCTGCTTACGACATCAAAACCGGCCAATTGGCGTGGAAAGGTTACAGCATGGGTCCAGACAAGGACACCCTGATCAAACCGGGCAAATCCACGACTTGGCAAGACGGTAAAGTCACTCCGCTGGGACCAGAATCCAGCTTGGCGACCTGGAAAGGCGACCAATGGAAAATCGGCGGCGGCACCACCTGGGGTTGGTACTCTTACGATCCTAAACTGAATCTGGTCTACTACGGCTCAGGCAACCCTTCTACATGGAACCCTGTACAACGTCCGGGCGACAACAAATGGTCCATGTCTTTGTGGGCTCGCGACGCCGACACCGGTGAAGTGAAATGGGTTTACCAAATGACTCCACACGACGAGTGGGACTACGACGGTATCAATGAAACCGTTCTGGTTGACCAAGAAGTTAAAGGCAAAATGCACAAAACCATCGTCCATTTCGACCGTAACGGCGTGGGTTACACCCTGGACCGCGAAACCGGCGAACTGTTGGTTGCTGAAACCTTTGACAAATCTGTCAACTGGCTGACCCACGTCGACATGAAATCCGGCCGTCCACAAGTCGTGCCAGAGTTCTCTACGGAACATAACGGCGAAGACGTCAACACAGTGGGCACCTGCCCTGCTGCTTTGGGCGCGAAAAACCAACAACCTGTTTCTTACTCTCCACAAACCGGCCTGTTCTACATCTCAGGCAACCACTTGTGCATGGAGTACGAACCGTTTGAAGTTAGCTACACCGCTGGCCAGCCTTACGTTGGTGCAACCCTGAACATGATGCCTGCTGGCGCCGATGTTTTGACCGGTAAAAAAGACGGCACCACCAACTTGGGTCAATTCACTGCTTGGGATGCCAAAACCGGCAAAATCGCTTGGTCTAACAAAGAACAATTCTCTGTATGGTCAGGCTCTGTTGCAACCGCTGGTGGCGTTGTGTTCTACGGCACCCTGGAAGGTTACCTGAAAGCAGTTGACGCCAAAACCGGTAAAGAATTGTACAAATTCAAAACCCCATCCGGCATCATCGGTAACGTCAACACTTGGGAATTCGAAGGCAAACAATACGTCGGCGTTCTGTCAGGTATCGGCGGTTGGGCAGGTATCGGTATCGCGGCCGGTCTGGACGACGGTTCGTCATCAACCAACTCGGAAGGTCTGGGTGCGGTTGGCGCGTACAGAAGCTTAGGCTCTTACACCAAACTGGGTGGTACACTGACTGTGTTCGCTCTGCCTAACTAAAATCTAAACGTTAGATTTGCAGTGAAGCAAGCCTTGGCCGAGCAATCGGCCAAGGCTTTTTTATGCCAAGAAAACCAGTACAGGAATTATCATGAAAGCCAATTCGACCTTCACCACTTGGGCCCTATCTCTAGCCTTGACCGCGCCAATCGCCAACAGCCAAGCCCAGGACAAGTTCAAAGTCTGCGCAGACCCGGTAAACCCGCCCTATTCCACTAAGGAACTGACCGGCTACGAGAATAAAATCGCCGCGCTGTTAGCCGACCAATTGGGCCAGGAACTCGAATACACCTGGTTGCCGGACCGCATCGGCTTCATCCGCAATACCTTGAAAGCGGAAAACGACAATGGCGAAGGTTTCAAGTGCGATGTCGTGATGGGCGTGCCGGCCGGCTTCGAATTGACCGAAACCACCAAACCCTACCTGCATTCGACCTACGTCTTATTGATTGCAAAAGGCCGGGGCTGGGACGATATCAAAGATCCCAACCAATTGGTGCAATTGCCCGAGCAGCGACAGCAGAAACTGAAAATCGCCATGTTCGACCGCGGCCCCGGTACCGACTGGCTGCAACAGAACGGCCTGCTGGATTACGGCGTTCCTTACCAAAGTATGACCGGCGACAGCGAACACAACGTGGCAATGCAGATCGAGAAGGATCTGCGCGCCGGAAAAATCGACATGGTGATTTTATGGGGCCCGATGGCGGCGTACGTGCAAAATCAGAACACCAAGAACGGCTATATCGCAATCCCGATGCAATCGGCACCGGGGACGCGCTTCGATTTCTCGATTGCGATGGGCATTCGCCAAGGCGACAATCAGCGCAAGCAACAGCTTAACGACTTGATCGACAAGAATCGGGCAAAAATCCAGGCAATTATTGCCGACTACAAAATTCCGTCGCTACCGATACCGGAAAAACCGGCCAAGCAAGACGACGATTGACAGCTGAACTCGGCCGCTTCAGCAGCGGCCGAACAAGCGGACTAAATGCGCAAAATGTCCGGCTTTATCGTCGGACAATTGCGACCAATCGAAACGCCAGCGCCAGTTACCTTCAGTGGTTCCGGGCGTATTCATCCGATCCGGCGACCCGAGCTTTAAGATATCCTGCATTGGAATCATTGCCAGATTGGCAACCGATCCCATCGCGGCATGAATCAGCGCGCTCGGCATCGGCAAACTGGACCAGCCTAAATAGTCATAAATCCGCTGTTTTTCGCTGTCGTTAAGCCCGTCGAACCAGCCTAACGTGGTGTCGTTGTCGTGGGTACCGGTATACACCACACAGTTTCGATGGTAGTTACACGGCAAATAGGGATTGCGACTATCGTCGCCGAAAGCAAATTGCAAAATCTTCATGCCGGGCAATTCAAAGTCGTCGCGCAAGGCCTCGACTTCGGCGGTAATGATGCCCAAGTCTTCGGCAACCAGCGACAGCGAGCCGAAATGGCGTTGAATCTCGGCCAACAGCTCGGCGCCGGGCGCCACGACCCAGCGGCCGTTGATCGCAGTGTCCTCGTTGGCCGGAATCTCCCATGCCGCCTCCAGCCCGCGAAAATGGTCAATGCGGAGAATATCGAACATCTCGTATTGGGATTTGATCCGCTCCAGCCACCACTTGAAACCGGTTTTGCGCAAATACTCCCAGTCATAATGCGGATTACCCCAGCGCTGACCGAATTCGGAGAAATAATCCGGCGGCACCCCGGCCACGACTTCCATCTCGCCGGCCGCATTCAGTTTGAACACGTCGCGGTTAGCCCAAACGTCGGCACTATCATAGGAAACAAAAATCGGAATATCGCCGAACATCAGCACGCCGTGCCGAGCCGCATAATCCTTCAACTCGTGCCACTGCCTGAAGAATACGTACTGTTCGAATTTGATCGAATCGATCACCGCTTTCAATAACTGCCGCGACTCGCTCAACGCTTTCGGCTCACGTTGCCGCAACGCTTCCGGCCACTCGTTCCAACATTTGTGCCCGAATACGTTACGCAATGCGATAAACAAGGCGAAGTCATCGAGCCAATCGGCTTTTTCCTGACAAAACCGTTGAAAATCAGCCTGCTGTTCGGCATCGGCCAAATTTTGGAAGCCGTAGAACGCCTTGGTTATCAGGCAACTTTTGGTAATTTCAGTATTGGTATGACAATCGCCGCAACGGTCGACGGCCTGCAGCCAACCCTTGTCCGACAACCATTCGAGATTGATCAGCGCCGGATTGCCGGCATGGGCAGACAAACACTGGTACGGCGACCCGTCGCCGTGCGGCATGCCGAGTGGCAAGGTCTGCCAAACCGTGGCACCGGTATCGTGCAGAAAATTGACAAAATGAAACGCTTCCCTTCCCAAATCGCCACACTCTCCGCGCCCCGGCAAGGATGTAATGTGTAGCAAAACGCCCGCGCGGCGTTTATCCAAGAGAGCACCCATGAACTAGTTCCGTTTTCTTATATTTGATTACCGCGGCGCATAGCACCGCCCATCGCCGGACTACCGCTACCTTGCGTAAACGACAAGGCCAAGTACGCCGGCGGCTCTTCCCCCAACAACCGGTAAAGGTTGGTCAGATTGAGCCTATACTGCTTTTCGAAGTCGCTAACCGCTTCGCCGGGGTTATAGTCGCCAAACCACCAGAACCAGTCCGATCCTTCGCAAACACCCAGCTGGGTTTGGGCACGCAGCAGCTGTTGCTCGCCGAGCTTACCGTTCGCCACAGCCCGATCGAACGCCGTCTTGACATCGCCCAGCATATCCCAGCCGTAATTCTTATCAGCATCGCCAATCCAGGTCGAAAAGGTACCGTAGACCCAACTTCCAGCCACCAATTGCGGCAATTTTCCTCTGCGATTTCCGTTGCTATCCAGATATTCGGAAAAGGTGGTCAACTCGATACGCGGATGCTCGCTCAACCGTCGATACAAAGCGCTAAGAAAATGATAGCCGTTATCCGGAAAATATTCCCACGCATTTTCGCCGTCCATAATGATCGAAACCAGAGGCTCCTCGCTATCGAAATCGGCGATATTCTCCAAATGTTTGATCAAATCGGCCACGGCATCATCGGCATGCCATTTGGAATATTCAAAACCTATCAGGTCTGACAAGCCATCGTCCCGGAAAAAACAGGCGATATCCGCTGAATGCAGTTTAAACGGCTGGTGCGGGCTGCAACTTCCGGCCACACCTGAGGCGTGCAAACTATTGTGCAGCACGTTGCCGCCACTGGCAGCCCAACGGAAACCGTTATCCGCGAGAATCTGCAGCGTCCGCTCGCTGACACTACCCTCCGACGGCCAGCAACCTTGCGGCTCGAAGCCGAAGAAATGCCGAAACGTCGCCACGCCCTTCTGCAGATGCCAACGTACCCGCTCCTCGCCGCCCGGATAGTTCTCCAGTCCTGGCAATTCGACGCCAGGCATCGCCTCGCGGGCACAATCGATTTGCAGCATCAGCGGCATGATCGGATGGGCGTAAGGGGTAACGGATAATTCGATACGGCCTTTTCTGGCCAGCGATTTATAACGGTAGATGACTCGCGATAACAGGTCGCCGATAATTTCGACAATCTCGATCCTGTCGTGCAGACTGAAGCCGCTGCCTTTGTCGATCAGACGCTGCACGCGGCCGTCGCCGAGTTTGACGGTCTCGCCCATCCATACCAAATGGTACCAGACCAATATGTCGGAAATGAACTGTGCGTTAACGTAGTTGACCGAATCCTGATGGGACTGGATCCAATCCGCCATATCGATTAGCTTGCGGAAGGCGGGATAGCGCTCGATCTGTCGCTCGCGGTTCGCCTTACGGCAATCGTGCAACAATTTCAGTCGCCGCTCCGGATCAGCCGAAACAGCCGGCTCAACCAAGGCCGCGAGCAGCGGATCCTTGATCGCGATTCTATCGTGCAAATAGCCATTGACTTGGTTTGAATAGTCTTCGATCTGCTCCAGCAGGATGGGCGCAAAGTTCACCACCGCTTTCGCCGCCGGAGTGGCCTCCAGGTGAGCCACCATATCGACGTAGTCTTTTATGACATGCAGATAAGTCCAAGGTAATTTGAACTCCCCGCTCTGCATATCGCGGTATTCCGGCTGGTGCATGTGCCAGCACAGCACCAGCTTCAATTTTTTAGCGGACATAATTCCGGCGTTGCCCCAACATGTCGGAGGTCACCAGCACGACGCCGCCCTCGCTGACATGAAAGCGCTTTTCGTCTTCAGCCCGGTTTTCGCCGATCACGGTGCCTTCCGGCACTTGGCAGCCTTTTTCGATGATCGCTTTCTTGATCCGGCAATGCCGGCCGATATTGACTTCCGGCAGCACCACCGAATCCTCTACGATGCTATAGGAATTGACCCTGACTTGCGAGAACAACAGCGAGTGCCTGACCGTCGCGCCGGATATCACACAGCCGCCGGAGACCATCGAGTCGATGGCTTGACCGCGGCGGTCGTCGTCGTCGAACACGAATTTAGCCGGCGGCGTCTGCGCTTGGTAGGTCCAGATCGGCCAAGTGTTGTCGTACAGATTCAGGTCCGGTTTGACGCCGACCAGCTCCATGTTGGCGGTCCAGTAAGCGTCGATGGTTCCGACGTCGCGCCAGTAGCTTTGCTGGCCGCTTTGCAGATCCAAAAACGGATAGGCGTTGACCCGGTACTTGTCGATTACCGCCGGAATGATGTCTTTGCCGAAATCGCGGCTGGACCCCTTGGTGTCCGCATCTTTGATCAGTTGCTCGAACAAAAACCCGGCGTTAAAAATGTAAATCCCCATAGACGCCAGCGCGGTGTTCTCCCGGCCCGGCATGACCGGCGGATTTTCCGGCTTTTCGACGAAGGCCTTGACCCGACGGTTGTCGTCGACGTGCATTACCCCGAACGCCTTAGCATCTTCCAGCGACACTTCGATACAGCCGATGGTCAGGTCGGCCTTGTTCGCGACATGGTCGGCCAACATCACCGAGTAATCCATTTTGTAAATGTGGTCGCCGGCCAAGACCAACACGAACTCCGGATTGCGCGCCCGTAAAATATCGATGTTTTGGTAGATTGCATCGGCTGTGCCCTGATACCAGGAGTGTTCGTCGTGGCGCTGCTGCGCCGGCATCAGATCGACGTATTCGCCGAATTCGCCGCGCAGGAAGCCCCAGCCTTGCTGAATGTGCCGAATCAAGGAATCGGCTTTGTATTGGGTCAGGATTCCGATCTTGCGAATATCCGAGTTGATGCAATTCGATAATGGAAAATCGATAATCCGAAACTTGCCGCCGAAAGGTACCGCCGGCTTAGCCCGCCAGTCCGTCATGTTCTTCAACCGCGAGCCGCGTCCGCCAGCCAAAATTAAAGCGATGGTATTGCGGGTTAAATCGTTTACCCGTCTCTCCTGCTGATGTGTATCGACGACTGACATGTATTTCCTCGTTCAATTGATAAGCTTTACTGCAAATACGGGCGGCGGCCGGCCGATGCAGATTTCTCGAGCTGGCACTTGCCGCGCTGAGCCATTATCGTTACTCTTCACGGAAAAGTAAAAACCCATACGCATTGCTACTATTAACGCCGGTCTTTTAGCAAAATCGCCGTCCCCGCCCAACGCTTAACCCTAACTATACTGAGGCCCTGCAAGATGAACAAGCCAAGCCCGTTACATTCGCTTGATTCAGAACTCGTCAAAATTAAAGATGCCAAACATCACGATCCGTTCTCGGTTTTGGGCCGCCATACCGTAGGCGGCGACACCATTCTCCGCGCCTTTTTGCCCTACGCCGAATCCGTCAAACTGGCAGCCGACGGCGGCGAATTCCAACGCATCCCGGACAGCGATTTCTTCGAATACCGCCCCGGCAAAACCGGCGTTCCGGCCCACTACCAGTTAATCTGGCTGGACAAAGACGGCGGCAGCCACTGCCAGTACGATCCTTATAGCTTCGGGCCGATACTGCCGGAATTCGACCAACATCTGTTCGGCGAAGGCAGGCATTGGCACATTTACCAAAAGCTCGGCGCCCATTTGATGACGGTCGACGGCATTGAAGGCGTGCATTTCGCCGTCTGGGCTCCCAACGCGCAACGAGTCAGCGCCATCGGCGACTTCAATCGCTGGGATGGCCGTTGCCATTCGATGCGCAATCTGGGCAACAGCGGCATTTGGGAGATCTTTATTCCGGGCCTGACGGTAGGCAACCTGTACAAGTTCGAAATCCTGAACCGCCACAGCGGCCAGGTGCTGGTCAAAACCGACCCTTACGGCCAGCAGTTCGAGTTTCGTCCATCCACTGCGGCAATCGTGGTCGACGAGGATGCCTACATCTGGCGCGACGGCGCCTGGATGGAGCAACGGCCACAACACGACTGGCTCCACCGGCCGATGTCGATCTACGAAGTACACCTCGGCTCTTGGCGGCGCGACCACCGCGGCAATTTTCTGAACTACCGCGATCTGGCCGCGCAATTGGTCGATTACGTCAAGGAAATGGGCTTTACCCACATCGAACTGTTACCGGTCACCGAACACCCGCTGGACATTTCCTGGGGCTACCAGACCACCGGTTATTTTGCGCCGACCAGCCGCCACGGCACGCCGGACGACTTCCGTTTTTTCGTCGATCACTGCCACCAAAACGGCATCGGTGTGATCCTGGACTGGGTGCCGGCACATTTTCCGAAGGACAGCTTCGCGCTGGGTCGCTTCGACGGCACCCCGCTTTACGAGCACGAAGACCCGCGCAAAGGCGAACATCGCGATTGGGGCACATTGATCTACAACTACAGCCGCAATGAAGTGAAAAACTTCCTGCTGTCCAGCGCCTTCTTCTGGCTGGAGGAATTCCATCTGGACGGTCTGCGCGTCGATGCGGTCGCCTCGATGCTGTATCTGGATTACTCGCGCGACGCCAACGACTGGATTCCCAATATGTACGGCGGCAACGAAAACCTGGAAGCGATCGACTTCCTGCGCCATATGAATACGGTGACCCACGAGCAGCACCCCGGCACCGTGATCATGGCCGAAGAATCCACCTCCTGGCCGCAAGTGACCCGGCCGACCTGGACCGGTGGCTTGGGCTTCTCGATGAAATGGAATATGGGCTGGATGCACGACATTCTGCATTACATGCAAGAGCAGCCGATTCACCGCTCCTACCATCACGATTCGCTGACCTTCGGCCTGTTGTACGCCTTCACCGAAAACTTCGTGCTACCGTTTTCGCACGACGAAGTGGTGCACGGCAAAGGCTCCCTGCTGAACAAAATGCCCGGCGACGAATGGCAGCGTTTCGCGAACCTGCGCCTGCTCTATACCATGATGTTCACCTATCCCGGCAAGAAGCTGTTGTTCATGGGCTGCGAATTCGGCCAGGGCACCGAGTGGAGTTGTAACCGTACCTTGGATTGGTACGTGTTGGACTATCCCCACCATCGCGGCTTGCAGACATTGGTCAAGGATCTGAACAAGCTATACAGCAGCCATGCCGCGTTACACCGGTACGATTTCGAACATCAAGGCTTCGAATGGATCGATTGCCACGACTACCAGCAGTCCATCATCAGCTACCGGCGCAAATCGGCGCACGAAGATTTGATCGTCATCCTGAATTTCACACCGGTGCCGCGGGAAAGCTATCGGATCGGCGTGCCGCAACCGGGCACCTACTTCGAAATTTTCAACTCCGACTCGCAATATTACGACGGCAGCAACGTCGGCAACGGGACGGTATTGTCCGAACCGCAACCGTGGATGGGCCAGCAACATTCGATTGCCGTCACCTTACCGCCCTTAGCCGGCATCATTTTGAAAATGTAGTTCTCCGATATGAAAAAAATCCTGTTCGCTAGCAGCGAAACCCATCCTCTGATCAAAACCGGCGGCTTGGCCGATGTCGCCGGCAGCTTGCCGCAAGCCTTGGCCGAATTGGGTCAGGACGTGCGTATCATCATGCCCAATTACCAGGCCATCAAAAACTGCGAGCCGGGCCGCTACCTGTGCACGGTGCGGGTGAATAATTGCGACGTCAATTTGCTGGAAACCCGACTGCCGGACAGCAGCGTCATCGTCTGGCTGGTCGATTACCCCCCGTTCTTCAACGTCCCCGGCAACCCCTACCTGGACGAAGCCGGCCGACCCTGGGCCAATATCGGCGAGCGCTTTGCGCTGTTCTGCCGCATCATCGTCGAAGTGGCGATGAATCGGGCTTACCTGGACTGGCGCGCCGACATTTTACATTGCAACGACTGGCAAACCGGACTGGCGCCGGCCTTGTTGTCGTTGGAGCAAGAACCGCCGGCGACCGTGTTCACGATCCACAACATGGCTTACCAAGGCCTGTTTCCGGGTAGCGCCTATTCGCAACTGAATTTGCCAGGGCAATTGCTGCACCCGGAAGGACTCGAATTTCACGGCATGCTGTCGTTCATCAAGGGCGGCCTGGCCTACGCCGACCGCATCACCACGGTCAGCCCCACCTACGCCCAGGAAATCCAGACGCCGGAATTCGGCTACGGCCTGGAAGGCTTGCTGGCTCACAAACAACAGCAGCTCAGCGGCATCATCAACGGCATCGATACAGCCGTTTGGAACCCGAGCAGCGACAGTTATTTGGCACACAATTACAGTGCTGACAACCTGGAAGGCAAGCAGGCCAACAAAGCCGCATTGCAACAGCAACTGGGCCTGCCGGTCGCGGCCGATGTACCTTTGTTCGGCCTGATCGGCAGGCTGGTGGAGCAAAAAGGCATAGACTTGGTATTGAACTGTCTGGCGGAAATGACAAGCTTACCGCTGCAATTCGCCTTGCTGGGCAGCGGCGACAAAAGCATAGAGTACCGCTTGCAGGAGTTCGCTCGGCTCTACCCGGAAAAGGTGGCCGTAACGATAGGCTACGACGAACGTCTGGCGCACCAAATCGAAGCCGGGGCCGACATTTTCCTGATGCCGTCGCGGTTCGAGCCGTGCGGGCTAAATCAAATGTACAGCCAACGTTACGGCACCATCCCGATCGTCAGAAAGACCGGCGGTCTGGCCGACACCGTGGTCGACGCCTTGCCGGAAAGCATCGCCAACGGTACCGCCAGCGGGATTGCCTTCAACGATGCCTCGGCGGCGGCATTGATCGAAGCCATCAAGCGCAGTTTGGTTCTATACCATAATCCGAAGATCTGGCATCAGATTCAACGCAATGCGATGGCCAAGGATTTCTCGTGGAAAAACAGCGCCGCACAATACATGGCCTTGTACGATGAAATTTAAGGCCGCTGGGCTGGCGCTGGCAATCTTGGCCGGGCAAGCCGCCCTGGCCGACGAACCGGTGATGGAAGTGATTCCGCTCGCCAACCGCCCAGCCTCAGAAATCCTGCCCTTGTTGGCGCCGTTACTGGACGCCAACGATCGGGTGGTAGACAACGGCAGCAGCCTGATCGTCAGAACCCATCCGGACCGGCTGGAGGCCATTCAATCCCTGGTGCGCAAACTGGACGCCCGCCTCAGCAACCTGGTGATCAGCGTCTTGCAAAGCAGCAGCAAAACCGCCGCCGAACTCAACGCAGAAGCGGCAATCGCAGTGTCGCCGGACGCGATTCGGATGCGCGGCATAGTCGGCAACACGGCCGATTTGGAAAACCGGCAACAACACCAACAATTGCGCACCTTGGAAGGCCAGCCGGCCATCATCAGAACCGGCGAGGTAAGGCCGGTGCATCAATACAATGCTTACCAATACGGCTACGGCGCCAGCGTTTACAGCAACACCCAAATGGTCGAAGCGACGACCGGATTCGCCGTCACGCCGCGCCTGGTCGGCCGGCAAGTAATCATCGACGTTGCCCCCTGGTCCGATCGCTTTCGCCAGAATGGCCAACTCGACACCCAGTCGGCACAGACCTCGATACGCGCCAATCTGGGCGAATGGGTCGAAATTGCCGGCAACGTCGATGACGAAAACAGCCGGCATAGCGGATTCAACAGTTTCAACGACGCCACGCGGCACAACCAGCTGCGGATTCTGGTCAAAGTGGAAACGACCGACTGACGCGCTTTAGTCGGCAAATGCCGCGGCGGCGACGTTTCCAGCGTTTAGCGGCCCACACTCTGCCCCATCTGCCAATATACTTAGGCATCTTCGTCAATCGAGCATAAGCCCCTGCACTCTTATGGCACCACGCTTTCGATTCGCCGCCACCATCGCTGTTATGGCGATTATTTGTGCGCTCTGCCCAGCGACCGCAGCGGCAACGGAAGTCTTGCGAGTGTTGGCCTGGGACGGTTATGCCGACGCCGATACTGTCCGCGAATTCGAACACCGCTACGCCGCCAAGGTGGAAGTGACTTACGCCAATTCCGACGACGACCTGTGGTATAAGATCAACCATGCCGCCTACGACGTGTTTGCAGTCAACACGGCCGAACTGCAGCGCTATATCGACCGGAATTTAGTGCAAGCGCTCGATCCCAGCCGGCTTACCAATCATGCCCGGCAACTGCCGCGTTTTCGCGATCTGGCGGCAATTCCAGGTTTGGTTCGGCAGGGGCAGGTGTTCGCAATTCCCTACACCTATGCGGAAATGGGCTTGATCTACAACCGCAAGATCATTGCCGAACCACCACAATCGATGGCCGCAATGTGGGACCCTGCCTACCGTGGCCGGGTCCTGGCATTTAACACCAGCAACCATAATTTCTCGTTGGTCGGACTATTGCTGGGCGCCGGCAATCCGTTTCGACTCTCAGATGGCAATCTGACCGAAGCCGCGCGCGAACTGGCGAAATTACGCCGCAACGTGCTGACCTTTTATTCGACGGCGGAACAAGCGGTCCAGCTGTTTATGCGCCACGATGTCGCACTGGTGTTCGGCAATTACGGCAGCCAGCAACTGAAAGCCTTGCGCGACGCCGGCGCCGATGTCGGCTATCTGATTCCGCAAGAAGGCGCGCTGGCTTGGCTGGATTGCTGGGCGATTACCCGCAACGCACGCAACCCGGCATTGGCTGAACAATGGATTGATTACACGCTGGAACCCGCCGTCAGCGAACGCCTCAGTGCCCGTCACGGCTTGGCAAACACCATCTCCGCCCACCCCGATACCGAATCCGGGCAAAAACTGATTTGGCTGGAACCCGTCGCCAATCCGGACCTGCAAAAACAGCTGTGGGATCGCGTTATTTCCGGCGAACCGCCCGAGGCGTTTTGATGAAGGCAAGCGTCGGGATCAAACTAGGATTCTGGCTAGCCTTGCTGGGTACCGTTTCCACCGGCCTGACCGGTTATTACGTCTACGACCGCAGCCGCCAGTTGCTGGTCGGCACCGCGCAAGCACAATTACTGAGCACCGTCCAAGGCTTATCGTTCCGCTTCGGCGATGCGTTGGCCGCCACCGCAAAAGACGCCAAAACGCTGGCGAACCTCAAGCTATGCCGAGAAATCGCCTTGGCACATCCCGCCAGCCAGCTCGACGCCGCGAAAGCCGAATTAGCCGACCTGTTTTCGGCATTGCTGAAAAGTCACCCGGAATACAGCCAAGTCCGGCTGATCCATGCCCAGCGTTACGGCAAGGAATTGGTCCGCGTCGACCGGGACCAAGACGGCGTACAGATCGTTCCGGACGCGCAGTTGCAGGAAAAGAACCATTTTCCGTACGTGTTCGAAACCTTGCATTTAGCCAGCGCCGATGAAATTTACGTCTCCGAGATCAATTTAAACCAGGAACTTGGCTCCCACCAAGGTTTCGGCAAGCCCACGGTACGCATCGCGCTACCGATTTCATCGCCGGCAGGCGCTCACATCGCGTTGCTGGTTATCAACGTCGACCTCGACGGCTTATTTGCGCTGATTAGCCGCCGGCTGCCAGCTCACACCCAATTGCTACTGAGCAACGGCAACGGCGATTATCTGATCCACCCCGACAAAACCAAGACCTTCGGCTTCGAGAACGGCCGTCGTTTCCAGATTCAGAACGATATTCCCGAAATCGAAGGCATGTTGCACGGCGAGCGGAATTTGGCGGTGTTCGCGACCGGCGCCGAGCGAACCTTGGCGCCGTCGTCGTTAGCGGCCTTCGTCAAATTACCGCTAGACCCGTATAACCGACGCTTCGCGCTACTGGGTATCTACACCCCCTTGGCCGAGGTATTGACCGGCAGCCACTTGCTGGGCTGGAAAGTGGTCGAGATCACCGCGATCTTCAGCCTGTTGGCCAGCGCAATTTCGTTGGTATTGGCCAGAATACTGGCCAAACCGCTAGATCAGATGACCCAGGCCGTCAGTCGGTTTCGGCTTGGCCAAAGCTTGGAAGCCGTTCCAATCGACCGCCACGACGAAATCGGTTATCTGGCGAAAAATTTCGTCGCCATGACCGGGCAACTGAACAACCAGGTGGCCGAGCTATATGCGTCCGAAGCGAAGTTGCACGCCATTTTGGATAATGCACCGGTCGGAATTTGGTTGATTGACGCAAACCGGCAATTTTCCTTCGCCAATAAAACCTTTTGCGACCACCTCGGATTGGCGGAAAACCAAGTCATTGCCAACCCGGATTTGGCTGAGTCGCTAGGCGAGGAATTGGCATCGCGGTTTAACGCCGCCGACCAGGACTGCCTGAACGGAGCAGAACCGGTTCACCAGTCGTTGGAACGCATGACATTCGCGGACGGCAAACGCCGGGTGCTGCAAATCACCCGCGCCCGTCTGCAAGATATCGACGGCAAGCCGGCCGGAGTGATCGGTATCGCCATGGACATTTCCGACCGCCAGCAGGCGGCGGACCGGGAACGCGCCCATAATCACGTCCTCGAGTTGATCGCCAAAGGCGCACCACTGGCCGGCATCCTGGAAGCCGTGGTTCTAGCCGTCGAAACCCAGAATCCCGATCTGCTGTGCTCGATACTATTACTGGATAACGACGGCAAACAATTGCATATTGCCGCCGCCCCTCATCTGCCGGCTTTTTACCACCGGACTATCGATGGCATGCCGGTCGAAAACGGCGTCGGACATAGCGATACCGGGGCCTACTCAGGCGAGCGCATTATCGTTGAAGACATTCAGCAACATCCCTACTGGGCACCTTTTCGCGAATTGGCCGCTCAAGCCGGACTGGGCGCCTGTTGGTCCGAACCGATTCACGACACCGCTGGCAAATTGTTGGGCTGTCTGGCTATTTATCAACATAAGCCGGGGGCGCCGAGTGCCGTTGATTTGCTGGCCATAGAACAAGCTGCCAATCTGGCCGGAATCGCCGTGGACCGCAGCCGCAGCAACGAAGCCTTGCAATTGGCGTCGCTGGTGTACCAGAACAGTAGCGAAGCAATGGCCGTGATGGATGCCGACTGCGCCATCATCACGGTAAATCCGGCCTTTACCGAATTGACCGGATACACGCTGGCCGAGGTCGCGGGCCGGAGCCATGCGATCCTAAATTCGAATCGGCAGAGCGAACAATTTTACCAAGCCATGCTGCAAGCGATTGGCAGTAGCGGCTACTGGAAAGGCGAACTGTGGAATCGGCGCAAGAACGGCGAGATCTTTGCCGAACTGCTGACCATCAACACCATTTTCAATGTCGACGGCAGCCCGCACCGACGAGTGGCGATGTTCTCCGATATTACGCAGAAAAAACAATCCGAAGAATTGATTTGGACTCAGGCCAATTTCGATCCGTTGACCGGGTTGCCCAACCGCCGCATGTTCCATGACCGACTGGAACAGGAAACCAAAAAATGCCAACGCAACGGACTGCCGTTGGCACTGATTTTTATCGATCTGGACCGTTTCAAGGAAGTCAACGACAGCTTGGGCCACGACATGGGCGACATGCTGTTGAAGGATGCCGCCTTACGCTTGAGCCGCTGCGTACGAGAATCGGATACGGTGGCGCGTCTCGGCGGCGACGAATTCACGATGATACTGTCGGAACTGGATGATATTGCCAGCGCCGAACGCGTCGCACAAAGCGTGCTGCGCACTCTGGCAGCCCCTTTTCAACTCAAAAACAAAGTCGCTTATTTGTCGGCCAGCGTCGGCATTACTCTGTATCCGCGGGACGCCGAGAAGATCGATGCGTTAATCAAAAACGCCGACCAGGCCATGTATGCCGCCAAGCAGCAAGGCCGCAACCGCTACTGTTATTTCACGCCGGCGATGCATGCCGCGGCCCAAAAACGGATGTTGATTGCCGGCGATTTACGGAGCGCACTGGCAACTGGACAATTCCAGCTGTATTACCAGCCTATCGTCGAACTGGCTTCCGGCAGAATATTGAAAGCCGAAGCTCTATTGCGTTGGCACCATCCCGAGCGCGGGCAAATCAATCCCACCGAATTCATCCCGATCGCGGAGGATAACGGCTTGATCGTCGAGATCGGGAACTGGGTGTTCGAGCAGGCGGCGCGGCAGGCCAAGCGCTGGCGGGAGCTTTACCATCCCGAGTTTCAAATCAGTATCAACAAGTCGCCTGCGCAATTTTACGGTAGCCAAGTACATGACGAATGGTTAAGCCAACTGCGGGCTTTGGGATTGGCCGGGCAAGGCCTGGTCGTGGAAATTACCGAGGGTCTACTACTGGATGCCAGCAACGTGGTCCGCAATAGCCTGCAAGCATTTCGCGAGACCGGCATGCAGATAGCGCTCGACGACTTCGGCACCGGTTATTCGGCATTGGCTTATCTGAAAAAATTTGATATCGATTATTTAAAAATCGACCGCTCCTTCGTCGCCAATTTAGCCCCGGACTCAAGCGACATGGCGTTATGCGAAGCCATCATCGTCATGGCGCACAAGCTGGGCATGCAAGTCGTCGCCGAAGGTCTGGAAACCGAAAACCAACTCCGTTTGCTGCTCGAATCCGGCTGCGACTACGGCCAGGGCTACCACTTTTCGCAGCCGTTGCCGGCCGAGGATTTCGAGGGTTATTTGAGTGCGGCCGTGCGGCCGGATTGAACGCTTATTTGATTTTAAGTTTCAACAGATGCACGCGGCGGTTATCGGCGCGCAAGACCTCGAAACAAAAATCGCCGATTTCGACTTTTTCGCCTTTCTTCGGAAAATGCTCCAGGCGTTGCACGATCAAACCGCCGATGGTGTCGTATTCGTCATCGGCCAAATCGGCGGAAAAATAATCATTGAATTCTTCGATCGGCGTCAACGCGTTCAGAATGAATTCTTTTTCGCCCCGCTGAGAAATAAATTCCTGAACCTCGTCATCGTCGTGCTCGTCCTCGATTTTGCCAACGATTTGTTCCAGCACATCTTCAATGGTGACCAAGCCGGCGGCGTTGCCGTATTCGTCGACCACGATCGCCATGTGATTGCGCTCGGTACGAAATTCTTTCAATAGCACGTTCAGGCGTTTGCTCTCCGGCACCAGGTTAACCGGTCGCATTACGTCTTCCACTTTCAGAGATTTATCGCGCAAGGCATGAGCCAACAGATCCTTGGCTAACAGAATACCGACCACTTTGCTGCGGTCTTCTTCGATGACGGGAAAACGAGAATGGGCAAATTCGACGACGAGCGGAAAGATGGTTTCCAGTTCGGCCTCGCGCGGCACTACCACCATCTGCGACCGGGGGATCATGATGTCTCTGACCCGCATCTCCGCCACATGCATGACGCCTTCCATCATGGACAGGGCGTCGGAATCGAGTAAATGTTTTTCTTGCGACTCTCTTAATATCTCCAGCAAGTCTTCCTGATCTTGCGGCTCCCCACTCAGAAAATGGCCGATGCGTTCGATCAGGCTTTTCTGATGGGGCTGGCTACTCGGGGGGTTACCATCGCTCATTGCTTACTATCCTCCAGATAGGGATTGGCTATGTTTAATCGGCTTAGAATGTCAATTTCCAGCGCTTCCATTTGTTCCGCGTCTTGCTCTTCGATGTGGTCATACCCTAGCAAATGCAATACGCCGTGTACAGTGATATGCGCCCAATGGTGGTCGGGTAATTTACCCTGTTCCGCCGCCTCGTGCGCGATCACCGGCGCGCAGATCACCAGGTCGCCCAGCAAATCGAGCTCCACGCCCGGCGGCGCTTCGAACGGAAAGCTGAGGATATTGGTCGGGCCGGATTTGTGCCGGTATTGGCCGTTCAATTCGGCGCTTTCGGCTATGTCTACCAGGCGAATCGTCACTTCGCTGTCGCGTTCGAAACCGGACAAGGCGGCATCGACCCAGGTTTGGAATTGCCCCGCGTCGGGGTGGACCGATTCGGTGGCAATCTGCAGATCGATATAGTTCACGGCTTGTTGTTGCCCTGTTCCAGTTCGTAGCGGTCGTAAGCGGCAACGATGCGTTGCACCAAAGGATGCCTGACCACGTCGCGCACGCCGAAAAAGGTAAAACTGATCCCTTCCACGTCTTTCAACACTTTCAACACATGCTTCAGGCCGGACATTTTTTCGCTGGGCAAGTCGATCTGGGTTACGTCACCGGTAATCACCGCCGTCGAGCCGAAACCGACCCGAGTCAGAAACATCTTGATCTGCTCTACCGTGGTATTTTGGGCTTCGTCGAGAATAATGAAGGAATCGTTCAGAGTTCTGCCGCGCATGAAGGCCAACGGCGCAACTTCGATGACGTTTTTTTCCAGCAGCTTCTCGACCCGCTCGAAACCGAGCATGTCGTATAAAGCGTCGTACAACGGCCGTAAATAAGGATCGACCTTCTGCGCCATGTCGCCGGGCAGGAAACCCAACTTCTCGCCGGCCTCCACCGCCGGCCGCACTAGAACGATTCGCCGCACAGTCTCGTTTTGCAAGGCTTCCACGGCACAAGCTACCGCCAGATAGGTTTTGCCGGTGCCGGCCGGGCCGACGCCGAAATTGATGTCGTGGCTGAGAATCTTGCGCAAATAATCCTGCTGATTATGGCCGCGGCCTTTAATCACGCCGCGCTTGGTCCGGATCGCCACCGGCTCGTGATTGGCCGCCGGCTGCAACAGTTGGTCGATGCTGGCATCCTGCAAACTAAGATGTACCTGCTCCGGGGTAATTTCTTCGCGCTCCGTCATTTCGAACAGCTTTTGAATCACCGCGCAAGCCGCTTTCACTGCAGCATCGACGCCGGTGACCCGAAAATGATTGCTACGGTTGGCAATATCCACATGCAGGCGCTGCTCGATCTGGCGGATATGGCTATCGAGTTGACCGCAGAAATTGGACAGGCGCTGGGCGTCGTCCGGCAACAGCGTGATTTCTTGGGAAAAATGCGAGGTATTCAACACTAGGCGGTCTGTCTGACTTTTTCGATGGAAGATTCCGACACGCGGCCGCGCAAAGAATTCGGCAACGCTTCGGTGATCAAGACGTCGACGAATTGGCCGATCAGGCGCGGATGGGCAGCAAAATTGACCACCCGGTTATTCTCGGTACGCCCGGTCAGATGCAACGGGTTTTTCTTGGAAACGCCTTCCACCAACACGCTTTGCACCGTGCCGACCATCGATTCCGAGATCGCCATGAACATCTGGTTCAAGCGTTCTTTCAGGCGTTGCAGGCGCTGTTCCTTGACTTCCATGCTGACGTCGTCGGCAAAATTCGCGGCCGGCGTGCCGGGTCTGGCGCTAAATATGAAACTGTAGGAAAAGTCGAAGCCGACTTCCTCGATCAGCGCCATCGTATCTTCGAAATCCTGGTCGGTTTCGCCGGGAAAACCGATGATGAAATCCGACGACAAACTGATTCCCGGCCGCACGGCTTTGATCTTGCGCATGATTTCCAGGTAATCCTCGCGCCGGTGGCCGCGTTTCATTTCGGCCAGAATCCGGTTGCTGCCGCTTTGCACCGGCAGATGCAGGTGATTGACCAGCTGCGGGATCTCGGCGAAGGCTTCGATGATGTCGTCGGTGAATTCCAAGGGATGCGAGGTGGTAAAGCGAATGCGGTCGATGCCGTCGACGGCGGCGACACAGTGCAACAATAACGCGAAGCTGGCGATGTCGCCGTCTTCCATTGCGCCGCGGTAGGCGTTGACGTTCTGGCCCAACAGATTGATCTCGCGCACGCCTTGCTTGGCCAGCGTTTCGATTTCGGCAATCACATCGTTGAGCGGCCGGCTGACTTCCTCGCCGCGGGTGTAGGGTACGACGCAATAAGTGCAATATTTGCTGCACCCTTCCATCACCGAGACGAAGGCTTTCGGACCTTCGGCGCGCGGCTCCGGCAGGTTGTCGAATTTTTCGATTTCCGGGAACGAGATGTCGACCACATGTTTGTCGCCGCTGCGCGCCTGATTCAACAGCTCCGGCAGACGATGCAGGGTTTGCGGACCGAACACGATGTCGACGTAGGGCGCACGCTTCTGTATCGCCGCCCCCTCCTGACTGGCGACACAACCGCCGACGCCGATAATCACGTCAGGGCGCTTGTCTTTGATTTTTTTCCAACGCCCCACCGCGGAAAATACTTTCTCCTGGGCTTTTTCCCGGATGGAACAGGTATTCAGCAACAACACGTCAGCCTGTTCGGGGATATCGGTCAATTCCAAACCGTGCGATGCTTGCAGTACGTCCCGCATTTTGTCGGAATCGTACTCGTTCATTTGACAGCCGTTAGTCTGTATATAAAGTTTTTGCGCCATGCTTGATGAGATACTCCAGCTCCTCTCACTAACAAAAAACCCCCGTCTCGCGACAGGGGCTTGATAACGGCTGGATTATAAACCCAATTGTCGGCAAATGCTTGTTTTATACGGCAATACCCACCTGTAACGCCTCGAACCAATCCAGGAAACGTTTGACATCGTCGCCCTTGAACATCCGGCCGTGTTGCGGCGCCAGAATTTGCACATCCAGTTTTCTGACCCGCTCCAACCAGGCCCGTTTGGCTTGGTTGGACGGCATCCAACGCTGGTGGAAAAAGCGCATTTTCTCGATATGGGCATCGAAATTATCGACGAAAACCGGCGCATCGGAAGCCTCCAGTGCCGCGCCGACATCGCCCGACATCAAAATCTTGGCCTGCGGATCGTAAATATGAAAGTTGGCCGACGAGTGCAGATAGTGTGCCGGCACGATTTGCAGCTCGACGCTGCCGAGATTGATCGTGCCGCCATGGTCGGGAATCGGCACGTACTCGATTGTTTCGCAACCGAAATGGCGTAAAAAGCCCTCCCACAACTGGGCCGCATGCAATTTGGCGTTCGGCAAGGCTTGGTCCCACAAACCCAAAGACGAAATAATGTCCGGGTCCTGGTGCGAGGCGAATAAATCGGTTATTTCTTCGACCGGCGCGTGGTGCAAAACCGCCGCCAGCATCGGCGCGAACAGCTCGATGCCGCCGGGGTCCATCAATAAACAACGATCGGCAGTGCGCACCATGTATTGGTTGGTATCAATGATCTTCTCCGGCCGGTGCGGATCGCGGCCGAACATTATCCATTGATGTGCGCCTTCGTAAATTTTGGTCATTTTCATGCGATATACCTCGTGCTGCCGAACTGTGCTAATCGGCGAGATTGATAACGGTCAATGCACTGCGACAGCGATGAACTTTGTCGTTAATGATCTGGGCCGCGTTATCGACGCTCTCGGCAACCGCTTGCAAGCTCTGCAGATATTCGCCGGCTTGCGACGCTTCGATTCGGGAATTGGCGGCGATCACCCGCGCCGCGCGAGCCGGATGCATCACTTCGGCCAGCTTAACCAGCAATTCTTCGACATGAATTGTGAACTCGCGACGTCCGGCCTGAGCTCTTTGTCTGGCCTGCTGCAACGGTCCCTTCAAGGATTCGGCGTAGCGAGCCCCCACGGCCAGTCGTTCGACATTTTCGAAACGCTCGCAGGCTTCTGCCAAACGCTGTTCGTTGACCGTCAGCCGGTACAGAACAAAAGCGTAATCGTTGATATTGTTGACCAACTCAATGGTGCCCTTGGCCAATTCGTTAATAAAATCGGTGATGGGCTGAAAGCCTTTGGCTTTTTCTCCGGCGCGAAAGGCGATGGCTTTGGCGTTGGCCGCAGCCAACGATATTTCCTTAGCCACCTCCATCACGGCACTCAATTCGGCGGCGATGGACGCCACCGCCACGAACTGGGATTTGGTTTGTTTGACTTGCATGTGGCGAAACCTCTTGCGACTGACTCCGTCTGACCCTGCAAAGCTTAGCCGACAAATTCCAGCGCGCGAATTTCAGTTTCGATAAATGCGCGCCGATACGAATTTAGCGGGACTGATAACGGGTCGGATCAAGGACGCCGGCAGCCTCAAACCCAGCCGCACGCAGCCGACAGGCGTCGCATACGCCGCAGGCCCGGCCTTCGCTGTCGGCAGAATAACAGGAAACGGTAGCGGCATAATCGACGCCCAAGACCATACCTTGCCGGATAATCTCGGCCTTGCTCAACGCAATCAACGGCGTGTGGATCTGAATTTTATGGCCTTCGACGCCGGACTTGGTGCCGAGGTTGGCCATATCCTGGAACGCCTTGATGAATTCCGGCCGACAATCGGGATAACCGGAATAATCCACGGCATTGACGCCGATAAACACATCGTGTGCGTTCAACACCTCGGCCCAACCCAAGGCAAAGGCCAGGAAAATAGTGTTTCTGGCCGGAACGTAGGTCACCGGAATACCGGCTTGAGGCGAAGTCGGCACATCGATATTGGCGTCGGTCAGTGCCGAGCCGCCGATCGAACTCAATCCCAAATTGATGATTTTATGGGCCGCGACTTGATAGTGGCCGGCAATGTTTCTTGCCGCTTCCAGTTCCGCGTTGTGGCGTTGGCCGTAATCGAAACTCAACGCATGACAGACAAAGCCTTGCCGCTGAGCCAGCGCCAACACCGTGATCGAATCCAATCCGCCGGACAACAAAATCACCGCCGGCTTGCCGCTGAAGTTATTTTCCTCGCGCATCATTCCACAAATATTTATGCAATTGAATTTGAAATCTGACCGTTAACTGGTCGGCCAGAATTCGCTCAGCCAATTCGGTCGGCGGCATTACCCCCATCACCGGCGAAAACAATACTTCGCAACGCTGCGCCAATCGGAAATGCGCCACTTGTTGTTTGGACCATTCGTAATCGGCAGCATCGGCAATAACGAATTTCACTTGATCGTGCGGCAACAGAAAATCGAGATTGCGGTAAAGGTTGCGCTGCATTTCGCCGGAACTGGGCGTTTTCAAATCGATAACCTTGACGACTCTGGAGTCGACCGCCGCCACATCCAAAGCACCACTGGTCTCCAGAGAGACCGAATAACCGGCGTCCGCCAGTTGTACCAACAACAACTGGCATCCGGGTTGAGCCAGCGGCTCGCCGCCGGTCACGGTCACGTAACGGGTGTTATAGCGCCTTATCTCGGCGAGGATATCCGCAATAGCGAGTTTCTCGCCGCCACTAAAGGCGTAAGCGGTATCGCAGTAAGAACAGCGCAACGGACATCCGGTCAGGCGCACGAATACCGTGGGGATACCAACCGTATTGGTTTCCCCTTGCAACGAATAAAAAATCTCGGTGATGCGTAACTGTTGGTCCATCCGCCGACCGGCTATTGCGACATTTGCGCCAGCTTTTTCTCGGCCAAATGCGCAGCGGTGGTTCCCGGATAACTGGTGGTTACTCGGGTCAAATAATCGCGGGCTTTTGCGGTGTTTTGCAGGTCGAATTCGATATAGCCCAATTTCAACAAGGCGTCAGGCACTTTCGAACTGTTCGGATATTGGCTGACCACTTTGTTGAACGCAGCTCGGGCGGCATCGAATTCGCGATTGATTTTATAAGCCTCTGCCAGCCAATACTGGGAATTATCGGCGAACTCGCCGGCCGGAAAATCTTTCAGCAGCTCCTGAAACATTTTTACGGCTTGGGCGTTGTGACCGTTACGCAACGTGTCGTAGGCCGTTTGGTAGCGCTCTTTTTCGTTACCGGAAACCGTTGTTGCAGCGGGCTTGGTATCAGCTACCGGCGCCGGCTGAACCGCGGGCGTTGCCGCGGGA
Source organism: Methylomonas sp. Uni0011 (assembly GCF_056850255.1). NCBI lineage: Bacteria > Pseudomonadati > Pseudomonadota > Gammaproteobacteria > Methylococcales > Methylococcaceae > Methylomonas > Methylomonas sp. Uni0011. The sequence goes on along the minus strand of NZ_JBVVNO010000021.1, from coordinate 11,284 downwards.
GCAGCAGGCGTCGCGGAAGCGGCCGGAACAGTTGCAGCGACAGACGGAGCCGCCGTTTGCACAGCAGCCGCAGGTGCCGCCGCTGCGTCCGGCTGAGCTACCGCAGGTTGGGTCGCAGCCGGCTGACCAGCGGTCGATAAAGCCTGCATCCGCTCGTCCAGATCGGAATACATATTGTTTTGTTTGCGTTGCAAATCGGCGATGGTTTGCGACTGCTCTTCAACCATGCCGCGCAATTGCTGCACTTCCGACTGTAACTGCTCGAGCCGTCCCAGGACTTCGAATATCGCGTTATCGCTGGGTGCGGCCGGATAGGCACCGGCATTGTTGACCGGCGCTGCCGATGCCGAGACGGCCAACCCCAGGCTCAATCCGATTGCCAGAAGTGCGCGCTTAGCCATTACTGGTAACCGACTTCGACCCGGCGGTTCATTTGCCAAGCGGATTCGTCGTGGCCCGATACCGCCGGTTTTTCTTCACCGTAACTGACGACTTCCAATTGCGACGCGGTGACGCCCTGCGAGCGCATCATTCTTTCCACCGATTTGGCACGTTGCTCGCCCAAGGCGATGTTGTATTCGCTGGAACCGCGCTCGTCGGCATGGCCGGACAGAATGACGTGTTGGTTCGGATGCGAGGCCAGATAACGGGCATGGGCGGCGACAATCGGCACGTAATCCTGTTTGACTTGGCTGCTGTCCAACTCGAAATAAATGATCTGTTTGGACAACGGATTATTCGGGTCGCTGAACTCCGGGCCCAAATTCGAACCTGAGCCGGAACCGAAGCCGTTGCCGGAACCAAACTGGCTGCCGGACATCGAGCCGTCGTTATAACCGCTGGTCGAAGCGTCGGTACCTTGGGTGGAATCGGCCAAGCTGCCTTCTTCGTCGGTTGAACTGCAACCGCTGGCAATCAACACGGCGCTCATCGCCAAAGCCAAATAGGTTTTATTGAATCTCATCAAGTCTCTCCAAAAATAAATAAAAATCAGGTAGCTATAGTTTGAGGGTTATCGGCCTTGCAATCAAGGCGCCCAAGCCGGTTCGCGCACGCCGCCACTCTCGAATGCCAATTTTTGTTGCATCGCGCCGTCGGTCGACACCACCGATAACGCCGATTTGCCGCCACGGGTCGCCGCAAACAGAATCATGCTGCCGTTTGGGGCAAAACTGGGCGATTCGTCGAGATTGCCTTCGCTCAACACGTTTACGGTACGCGACGCCATATCCATTACTGCGATCCGGTAACTGCCGCCATTGGCGGTGACCATGGCCAAACTTCTGCCATCCGCCGAGAATCGGCCTCTGGCGTTGTAATCGCCTTGAAAGGTCAAACGGCTGGCTTTACCGCCGGACGCAGGCATGCTGTAGAGTTGCGGCTTGCCGCCCATGTCCGAGGTAAACACGATCGTCGAACCGTCCGGAGACCAAGTCGGTTCGGTGTCGATCGACAAGCCGCTGGTCAAGCGGGTCAAGGCCCGACTAGCCAAAGTCAGCACGTAAACATCGGGACTGCCGTCTTTGGACAAGGTAACCGCCAACCGGCTGCCGTCCGGCGAAAACGCCGGCGCGCCGTTAATGCCAGGGTAGGCGGCAACACTCTCACGTTGACCAGTAGCCAAGGTCTGCACCCAAATCTCGGAACGCTTGGTATGGAACGAAACGTAGGCGATTTTGCTGCCGTCCGGCGACCAAGCCGGTGCCATGATCGGCTCGGGAGATTCCGCTATCGTGCGCGGGTTGTAGCCGTCGGCATCGGCGACTTGCAGCATGTACTGTTTGCCGCTTCCGCGAGATACGCTGGTAACGTAAGCGATACGGGTATTGAACGCGCCCTTGCGTCCGGTCAGTTTTTCGTAAATCAAATCACTGATGTGGTGCGCGGCGCGGCGCAATTCGTTGGCTCCGGCAGTCAGCCGGTAACCCATCAGCAATTGGCCGTTGTGCACGTTGAACAAGTAAAACTGGATATTGAAGCTATTGCCGTTACCGACGACTTGGCCAATGGTCATGTAGTCCTGGCCCAACACCTGCCAGTCCCGGAAATTTACCTTTTCCGGCTCGCTGGGCTTGGTCAACATATCGTCTTCGGCCAGGGTTTTGAAAAAACCGCTACCGGCCAAGTCGGAACTGACCACATCGGACAGTTTTACGTTGCCGATAGAGCCTTGTTGCGCAAATGGGACAATAGCGATAGGCACGGCGGTTTGCGAGCCCTTGGTGATTTCGATAGTCAAACCGGCCGCCTGGGCCACCGATAGCAATGAGGCAATGAAGCCGCCGATTAAAATTCTGTTGATTAGCATCATTCTATGGGTTCCGTGGTTTATTCCGGTTTAAACGATAAATTGAAAACTCGGTACTTTTGGTTGAATAGTATTTTGTCTTGTGGCACCGGCAGCGGCGAGGCTTTTCTGACCGCATTTTCCGCCGAACGGTCGAATATCGGGTCGCCACTGCTGCCGACAACCACCGCATCCATCACGTCGCCGCTGGGCAGCAATTTTACCTGAATTGTACATTTCAAGCCTTGTGCGGCCCCCATCGGCCGAATCCACGCGCCTTCGGTTTTGCTTTTGATTAACCCATTCAAGCGGGCTTCCTCGGCCGCCGCAGCAGCCAAGCGCTCCTGTTCGGCTTTCGCAGCAGCGGCAGCGGCCTCGGCGGCTTGGCGTTCTTTCTCGGCCTTTTCGGCGGCGGCTATTGCCGCTTGGCGTTCTTGCTCGGCTTTCGCCTTTGCTGCAGCTTCCGCGGCTAATTTGGCTTGGCGTTCTTTTTCGGCCTTGGCTTTGGCTTCCGCTTCTGCGGCAAGTCGTTCTTTCTCGGCCTTTTCCGCCGCTAATTTAGCCTGGCGATCCTTTTCGGCCTTATCCGCTTTTGCCTTGGCTTCGGCTTCGGCGGCTTGTTTGGCTTTCTCTGCCGCCAGCGCGGCCTGTTTTTCCTTCTCGGCCCGGGCTTTTTCTTCAGCTAACTGTTTTTCTTTTTCCGCCTTGGCTTGTTGCGCCTGTTCCTCGCGTTTGGCTTCCTCGGCTTTTTGTTGCTGCAGCTTTTTCTGTTCCAGAGCCTTTTGTTCCTGAAGCTTCTTTTCCTGCTCCAATTTTTTTGCTTCGGCTTCCTGTTGTTTCAGCTTGGCTTCTTCCGCCAGTTTTTGTTCCTTGACTTTGGCTTCCCGTTCGGCTTCTTGTTGCTTTTGTTTTTCCAACTGCTTTTGTTTCTCGGCTTCCTTTTGCCTTTCCAGCTCGGCCTGTTTCTGCTTTTCGGCTACTTCCTTTTGCTTGTCCAATTCGGCCTGCTTCTGTTTTTCCGCGGCTTCCCTGGCTTTTTTTTCCTCCAGAGCCCGCCGTTCCTTGGCCTCCTCCAACTTTTTTTCCTCTTCCCTGCGCTTGGTTTCTAGCGCTTCCTGGCGCTTTTGTTCAGCCTGGGCCTCCTGCTTACGCTTTTCGGCGGCTTCCAAGGCTTTCTGCTCTTCCAATACCCGCTGCTTTTTTGCCTGCTGCAGGGCTTGTTCCTCGACCTTGCGCGCTTCTTCCAAATGCTGCTGGCGCTCGACTTCAGCCTGCCGTTTATTTTCTTCGTTTTGCTTCAGACGTTCGGCTTCGGCATCGATTGCCGCACCATCGAGTACGGTAGCCTCGATAATTTCGGCCGGCGGCGCAGTTTGAGCATCATCGCTATCGGTCAGGAAGCTGATACTGAACAGCAGCACAATTAATATGTGCAGTGCCACCGCCAAAACAAACGAAGGTTTGAAATTTCTCATGATTCTGACGTTATTTGCTCTCGGGCGGCGGCGAAGTCATCAAGCCCACTTTCGGCGCACCGGTTTTTTTCAGTTCCACCATGACCTTGACAATACTGCCGTAGTCGACTTCATGGTCACCGCGCACGTAAAGCTGCGCCTTCGGGTTGTTCCGGAACACCGCTGCCACCCGGGTTTTGACGGTGTCGACATCGACCGGGGAATCCGCTTCTTCATCGCCGTTACCGATGTCGACATACAGGCTGCCGTCTTTTTTAATCGAAACGATGACCGGGGCCTGGTCTTGCAAGTCGACCGATTCGGCTTCGGCTTGCGGCAAATCGACATCGACGCCGGTTTGCACCAGCGGCGCCGTGATCATGAATATCATCAACAGCACGAAAGTAACGTCGATATAAGGTACGACGTTAATTTCCGCCATCGGTCCGCGCCGTTTGCGCGATTTACGGTTGCTGCCGCCTACGTTCATTTGCTGTGCGCCTGTCTTTGCAGAAGGACGACGAATTCGTCGATAAACAACTCGTAACGGCCGGCCAAACGGTCCAGCCGGGTCGAGAAGCGGTTGTAGGCTATCACCGCCGGAATCGCGGCAAACAAACCGATTGCAGTCGCGATCAGCGCTTCGGAAATGCCAGGTGCGACGTTTGCTAGGGTGGCATTTTTAATTTCGCCCAAAGCCCGGAACGAATTCATGATGCCCCATACGGTACCGAACAAGCCGATGTAAGGACTGGTCGATCCGACCGTTGCCAGGAACGGCAGGGTTTCGTCCAACCGGTCCAATTCGCGGGCCAGCTCGATACGCATCGCCCGCTGCGCGCTTTCAACCTGAACCACCGGCTCGACATCGCCTTTTTGGCGCATTCTGGCAAATTCGCGATAGCCGGCCAGAAAGATTTTTTCGATCCCTTCCGGCTCGAAACGGTCGCCCGACATTTTTTTGTACAACTCCGCCAGACCGACGCCGGACCAGAACTCGTCCTCGAAATCGTCGGTGATCTCGATAGCCTGTTTCAACTCTTTCCGTTTGGAGAAAATGAAAGTCCACGAAGCAATCGACGCCGACAGCAGTATGAACATGACAAACTGCACGACAAAACTGGCTTCTTTGACCAGTGTCAGAATGGATAAATCGGTATTCATCAGCTTAATTGTTCCAAAATAACGGTGGGAATTGGTTTGGGTTTCATGGTTTGCGCATCGAGACAGGCGATCCTGACCTCCCCGGCACACAGAATTTGTTGTTGGCGGGTAACGGCCTGTTCAAAAGTAAGGTTGGTTTTTTTGATTTCAATGACTTTGGCGCTGACCGCCAATTGTTCGTTAAATCGGGCCGGTTTCAGATACTCAATCTTGACCGAGCGCACTACAAAAATAACGCCTTGCTCGGCAATCAATGCGTCTTGTTCGAATCCGTAACTGCGCAAAAATTCGGTTCGGGCCCGTTCGAAAAATTTAAGGTAGTTTGCGTAGAATACGACACCGCCGGCATCGGTATCCTCGTAATACACCCTGACCGGCCAGTTGAATTCCGCGGCATTGAACAGTCCTAACGTCATAGGCTAAAAATATCGTCGCTACCTGGCTCGCTTTTGGGCTGAGGCAAACCGAAATGGCTGTAAGCCTTGTGCGTGGCGACACGGCCTCGCGGCGTGCGCATGATGAATCCCTGCTGCAGTAAATACGGCTCTAATACGTCCTCAACCGTACCACGCTCTTCGCTGATAGCCGCTGCCAATGTATCCAAACCCACTGGACCACCCTGGAAATTTTCGATCATCGCCAGCAGCAATTTGCGGTCCAGCATATCGAAGCCTTGCGGATCAATTTTGAGCATTTCCAGAGCCTGAGAGGCAATTTCGCGCGTCACCACGCCGCTCCCTTTCACCTCGGCAAAATCACGCACCCGGCGCAACAAGCGATTGGCAATGCGCGGCGTGCCGCGAGAACGGCAGGCAATTTCATCTGCACCGGCGCCATCCATGCCGATACCTAACATTTGTGCGGACCGTTTGACGATACTGGACAGCTCCTCGACAGTGTAGAACTCCAAGCGCTGGACGATACCGAAGCGATCGCGCAATGGCGAAGTCAATAATCCAGCACGAGTAGTGGCACCGATCAATGTAAACGGCGGCAGATCCAGCTTGATCGAGCGCGCAGCAGGGCCTTCGCCTATTATAATATCAATCTGGTAGTCTTCCATAGCCGGATACAGCACCTCCTCCACCGCAGGATTCAGCCTGTGGATCTCGTCGATGAACAAGACATCGTGCGCCTGCAAATTGGTCAATAAAGCCGCCAAATCTCCGGCTTTATCCAGCACCGGCCCGGAGGTCTGCCGAATATTGACGTTCATTTCGGTGGCTACGATATTGGCCAACGTAGTTTTACCCAGTCCGGGCGGTCCGAATATCAGCACATGATCCAACGCTTCGGCACGGCTGACTGCAGCCTGAATGAAGATTTCCATTTGTTGGCGCAATTCGCGCTGGCCAACGTAATCTTTCAAGCGTTTCGGCCGAATCGCCCGATCGACTCTTTCCTCGTCGTTACTGCCCAACGCAGTGACCAAACGGTCGCTTTCTATCATTTAACCGCTCCGCGCAGTGCCGCGCGAATGATATCTTCGCAACTGCTATCGTCGCTGGCAACGGCCTGGGCCATCCGCGCCGCATCCTGCGGTTTGTAGCCCAACGCGCACAACGCGCTGATGGCCTCCTGTTTCGCAGACTCTTTGGCCACATAGGTTTGGCCACCACCTGAATCGCGCGCGCTAAATTTGTTTAGGTCCGGCAAGCGCCCGCGCATCTCCACGATCAAGCGTTCGGCGGTCTTTTGGCCGACGCCGGGCAAGCGCACCAAGGCCTTGACGTCATTGTCGTCGATACAGCGGTAAAACGCCTCTGTCGTCTGTCCGGACAATATGGTCAACGCCAATTTGGGTCCTATCCCGTTAACTTTGATCAGCGTCCGAAACAAACTTCTCTCGCCTTCGCTGACAAAACCGAACAAAATATGCGCGTCTTCCCGTACGATCAAATGGGTATGTAAGCGGACTTCCTCCCCCAGCGCCGGCAAATCGTAAAAGGTATTCATCGGTGCTTCGACTTCATAGCCAACGCCGTGCACGTCCAGCAATAACTGCGGCGGCGCCTTGTGGATCAGCTTGCCACGCAAAAAACCGATCACGCCCCCACCTGCTGCAGGCGTTTCGCGGTTTCCTGGTAATGGCTATGGCAGAGACTGACAGCCAACGCATCGCTGGCATCGATTTGTAGCTCGCCTTGAATATTCAACAAAATTTTCACCATATGCTGCACTTGCAACTTGTCTGCGTTGCCTTTGCCGACCAGCGCCTGTTTGACTTGCCGAGCGGCATATTCAAACACCGGTAGCTGCCTGTTCATCGTCGCGCAAATTGCCGCTCCGCGGGCTTGGCCGAGCTTCAAGGCCGAATCGGCGTTCTTGTGCATGAAAACCTGCTCGATCGCCATCTGCTCCGGACTATACAACTCTATAATCTGGCTCACGCCATCGAAGATTTGTTGCAACCGCTCCGGAAAATTATCGGACTGCACCCGAATGCAACCGCTAGCCAAGTATTTGACGCCGCGCGGCGAGGTTTCGACCACGCCGTAACCGGTAATTCTCGAGCCGGGGTCTATGCCTAGTATCCTGACCAATCGCTTAACCGCCGCTTAATGTCAAAGCAGATTAACCGATCGCGGCCATAATTTCGTCGCTGATGTCGGCATTCGAATAGACGTCTTGGACGTCGTCCAAATCTTCCAAGCGATCGATCAACTTCAGCATTTTCTCAGCCGCCTCGGCGTCTAACTCGGTTTTAGTGTCGGCATGCATTGTGACTTCCGCGCTTTCCGGCTCCAATCCAGCAGCGACCATGGCTTCTTTGACATTCAGATAATCCTCCGGCGCCGTAAACACATCGATCGAACCGTCGTCGTTGCTCACGACATCCTCGGCCCCCGCCTCCATCGCCGCTTCCATCACCGCATCTTCGTTTACCTCGTCGGAAAAACTGATAATGCCGACCTTACGGAAAAGATATGCCACGGAACCGTCCGTACCCAAGTTGCCGCCATGCTTGGAAAAAGCGTGTCGCACGTCGGCTACGGTGCGATTACGATTATCGGTCAGGCAATTGACCATGACCGCGGTGCCGCCGGGGCCATAACCCTCGTAGCGCACGTGTTCGTAATTATCACCGTCGAGTGCGCCGATGGCTTTTTTGATGGTGTTATCAATGGTGTCCCGCTTCATGTTGGCACCAAGCGCCTTGTCGATAACCGCGCGCAAGCTGGGATTATTGGCAACGTCGCCGCCCCCCGGACCTTTGGCGGCTACAGTAATTTCCCGGATCAGTTTGGTAAAAATCTTGCCCCGTTTGGCGTCTTGTGCACCTTTACGATGCTTGATATTCGCCCACTTACTATGCCCTGCCATTGTATCTCTCTGAATCCTCTAAAAAATTTGCCGATTTTACCATCGCAAACCCGGCTTATCGAGCTTCGTTATAGCACGTGCGGCAAAACGGCCGTTAGCGACGCATCGGCGACGTAGCAATCCGCTTGTTCTTCCACCAAAGACCGGCGGACCACGCCACCAAACCCGATCATATAAGCACCGGCCTGCTTAGCCTCCAGATCGGTCTTGCCATCACCTATCATCACCAAGGCTGAATGGTGCATTCTAAGCCTTCTGCAGACTCTAGCCTTGCCGCCGCTGACGGCTAACGGCGAATGCCGGGCAAAATCCGAATACCCGCCGTCGGCGTCGAACTCGATATCGACCGCATGCACGTGCTGCTCCGGAATCCCCAGCCGTTCCGCCAACGGCAAAATCGCTTGCCGCAATCCTCCGCTGATAATATGGATTTGTTTGGCATTCGCTTGTAACGCGGCAACGGTTTCGGCAACGCCGTCGACCAACTCGGAAATGTACAAGGCGGCCAACCAATCTATCGCCGCTTTGTCCGGTTTGATCAATTCCAAGCGTTTGGCATAAACCTCTTCCAACGCCAATTCGCCATTCATCGCCGCATCTGTCAACGCCGCCACTTCATCGAATATCCCATTACGCCGGGCCAACTCGTCTATCCCTTCGATCCGGCTCAAGGTACTGTCACAATCAAAACAGACTACGTCAAAACTCATAATACGATTTGCCTCGCCGTATGCACTGCCGGCACTTCGCATACTGCTTTCAATACTTGTTCGTTCAAAGGGTCGGAAACGCTGATCACCATCATCGCCAATTGGTTTTGGTCGGCGATACTGACCTGCATCCGGGTGATATTGATATTGGCCGTGCCCAATATCGAACTGATCGCCGCAATCACACCCGGTTTGTCGTCATGCCGGGTAATCAACAATGCCCCCTCCGGCACGACTTCGATTTCGAAGTGGTTGATACCGACCAACCGGGGATGCTGATGTCCGAGCAAGGTACCGGACAGAGATACTTCCTTATCCGCACAATGCCCGGTGATTTTAATCAACGATTGATAGCCTTCAGCGTATTCGGTCTGTGATTCAACCAGCGCAACACCCTGGCGTTTGGCGATATTTTCGACGTTGACCCGGTTGACTGGAGTCGAAAGTTGACCTTTAAACAAACCTACCATGGCTTCCGCCGATATCGGCCTGATTTTGACTTGGGCGGCTTTACCGAAAACGGCAACATCCAGTTTTTCGATCGGCCGGTCGATTAAACCCACCAAGACCTTACCCAGAATATTCGCCAAGTTCATAAATGGCTGCGCCTCGTTCAGCTCTTCGGCTGACAGTCTAGGTAGATTCAAGGCATTAACCGCTTCGCCGGTTTGCAGGTACTTGACAACCTGACGCGCAATTTCGACGCTAACTGCAATTTGCGCTTCTTTGGTGGACGCCCCAAGGTGAGGAGTAAACACAATATTATCCAAACTCAACAAAGGGGAATCGGCCGGTGGCTCGTTTTCATAAACGTCCAAGGCCGCGCCGGCAATACGCCCTTCCTTTAACGCGTCGTATAACGCCGCTTCGTCGACCAAACCACCACGGGCGCAATTAATCAGTCTTGCCGACTTCTTCATCATGGCCAATTGTTGGTGGCCGATAATATTTTTAGTTTTTTCTAATAACGGACAATGCAGCGTCAAATAATCTGCCTGTTTAAGCAACGTATCCAGATCGACCATTTCCGCACCGTGTTTAGCGAAAACATCGGGGGCAACATAAGGATCGTAAGCAATTACCCGCATGCCTAAGCCATGTCCTCGCTGGGCGACGATCCGGCCGATCGTACCGAAACCCAAAATAGACAGCGTCTTGTGGGCAATCTCGGCACCCATCAGCTTGGCCCGCTCCCACTTTCCTTGTCGAACCGAGAGATTGGCCGCAGGCAGATTCCGGCTTAACGAGAAGATATGGGCGATCGCCAATTCCGCCGTGGTGGTCGCGTTCGCATCCGGCGTATTCATTACGATAACACCCTGTTCGGTAGCAGCCGCTAAATCGACGTTATCGACTCCAATGCCCGCTCGTCCAACCACTTTTAACTTGGTCGCGCACTGCAAAACCCGCCTCGTGACCTGGGTATCGCTTCTGATCAGCAATGCATCGTATTCGGCAATCAATTCGCATAATTCATCTTCATCCAATCCGGTCTGAATATGAATTTGAATGCCTTCTTGAGCATTCAAAAAATTAACGCCGTCTTCCGCGAGCTTGTCGGAAATCAGAATTTTTTTCATCACAGAAACCACGATTGATGGGCAATTCGGCCATTTTAGCAGCTTTGTTATAATCGCCCCAAGACCAATCAAGTCGTCCCGAATTTAACGCCTATGCAACTAAAACCCGCACTTGGTGCAATTGTCGCTGTGAGCATGTTGGCGATAGTTTTTTGGCAACAAACTCATTTAGACCCCAAAACCCCCGATTCTGTATTCACCACGCTAAGTGGCGAGCGAATTGTGCTCCGAGAATTGGGCGGTCAGCCAGTATTGATCACATTTTGGGCGACCGACTGCCGGGCCTGTATCGAAGAAATCCCGGATTTAATCGCTTTGCACCAACAATTCGCCCACAAGGGTTTGCAAATAATTGCGGTAGCGATGCCTTACGACATTCCCAGCCGAGTAAAGCAGTTGAGCGAAATGCGGAAATTGCCGTATGCAGTAGCCTTGGATATCGAAGGAGTCCATGCGAGGGCCTTTGGAGATGTATGGTTGACGCCCAGCAGTTTTTTGATTGACCGGGAAAGGAATGTCGTTTCTCGGGTGACTGGTCGATTCAATTTAGCTGACTGGCGAGCACGAATTGCCGCAATGCAGCCGAATTGAACAACTCTCTAGGCGGATTAGCAGCCTTACGTGTCCCGTACCTGGATTGTAATGGTCAACAAAAACCGGACACCACATCAGGCAGCGTTTCTATAAAATTCCTGCTCGAATTCAAGCGGGGATTGATAGCCCAATGTTGAGTGCGATCGGCGGCCGTTATAAAAAGCCAAATAA
>NZ_JBVVNO010000020.1:0-73709 GCF_056850255.1 Methylomonas sp. Uni0011 | reverse complement strand
TGTTTTGCCAAATCAATTCCTATACGTTTAACATTCATCTCGGACTCCTCCTTCCGCTTGTCGGATAGCTTTAGTCTATCCCTCTGGCACCCGATGCCGCTAGGAGGGAGGAGTCCATCCCATTGCCTTACGGCCTTGCCATTCTGACCTACGCGGGCTGGCGCGGGATGCACCGGTCGACGATATTCGGGCCCGACCTGCAATCCAACTTACTTTTTATGAGGTACAGACCATGGCTGAGTTTTACGTCGAAATCAATGCTCAAGCAAACGGAGATCATCTGGTTCACAACGCGGCCTGCACCCTGCTGCCGGCCAAGGACAGCATTCGCTACTTGGGATCTATCGCCAGTTGCGCCAGCGCGGTCAAAAAAGCCGCCGAATCGTTCCGCCAAGTTAACGGTTGCCCGCAGTGTGCCACGTCCTGCCACGTCGCTTGACCGTTCGCATTAACTGAAGCCGACGCCGGATTTCCCGGCAGCTCCGGCGGCCGGGAATCCTGGCGCACTCCGCGAGCCGGCGGCGGGCGCGCCCGATTGGCGGCGGCGCGTGTATTTCGCAGTCAACAGGGCTATACTCAGCTCTCCTAACAACGTAAGGAGATTGAGCATGAAAAAATTGGTTTCAATTCGGGCACTGACCGCCAGGATCAATCGGAAGTTGGCTAAGGAATCGAAGAAATTACAAAAATACCAGCCAAGGTTAATCAGCGACAATCCGCTGGTCGAATACGCGGTTGTCGATCTGAAAACAAACGCGATCTTGAACTTTCACATGGCCGGCGAAATTCAGGAATTCGCCCGAGAATTGGGTTGTTTGAGTTTTCTGGAAGACGTATCGCTTGAGGCCGAAGGCTTGGCGACCTAACGCCGGCCAGGCTTAACCGGACGGAAGCCAGACTTCCAACCCGAAGTGCCCAGGCAAAGCTTGGGCACTACCGCAAAATCCAATCCGCTAGCATCAAGCTGCTGCCTCAACGATCCCCTTGATCGCCGCCAGACCCTGTTCGAATTGGCCGCCCACCATCTTGTCGCAGTTCATCACCAGATTCATCGCCTTACCGACGAAATTGTTGCGCCCGGACATGGTCCAGGTCACGACGGTTTCGGTACCGGCGCTGTCAAAGCTGAATTCGGCAATATTGCTGGCTTTGAAGGGCTTTACAAAGTCCAGACTAAAGCGGATGAAGCTGTCCGGCCGGCTGTCGACGATGGTCATACTGCCCTGCCCGACCTTATTGTTGCCCGACCAACGCATCGCTGCGCCGACGCCGGCGTCGGGGCCTTCGAAGCTGTTTTGCGCATTCGGATCCAGCTTGGCCCAAGGCGACCAGGCATCCCATTTACGCAACTCGTTGACCTGGGCAAACACAAGCGATGCCGGTGCCGCCATCGCCAACGAACGGCTGACGCTGAAGCTATCCGGTTGGCGCGTGGCGATAAAGGCAAAAGCCGCCAACGCCACGGCGACCAGGATTAAGACGATTTCCAGCATAAAATTCTCCTCAGATTCTGTTTCGGGAATTCCTGACCAAGCCGCCGGCAACGCATCATCCATTCGCTTGCCGCCCGCTCGAGCCAGCGCCGAGCCAGTTGGGCGACAGGCGGTTTGCGGTTTTTTCCGCCGCGTACGCCAATCGCCTTATACCACGTCGTCCGCTCATCGTTGCCGGCGAGAAGCAAAGTCCGCCATCCTCTGGGCTCCAACGGCCGATAATTCGGCCGATAGTCAACCGGCTTGCGTAAAGCGTTACTAAGAACCTTCGCTGGCGGCTCCGGATTGGCCGCCAACCCACGCCGCCGCCGGATCATCCAGGCGGTTGCCGTAATCGCGATTTCCACCGCAAACGACCGATGAAACAGAAAGTTCAGCCACCACGGCTGATAAACCCGATCCACCAAGCTCAAAGAATACGGCTTCAATACGAACGGCGCCAGCCAGTAAATATTGCTGGCGATGTAATCCAGCACCATGTGCAGGAAGCCGTTGCCGGCAAATACCAAAGCCAGCATCGGCAGGCGCCGGTCCGCGCTACGCCGGTAATAAACCGCAGCCGCCACCACCAGCAACAGCCAAGTCAGCGGAAAATGGCTGAAATAACTGTGGTGCGGGTGCTTGCCGCCGTCCACCAGATAAAAGTAAATCATGTCGAAATCCGGCGCCACCGCACCCAACATACCGTAGCGCAGATAGGTTTTACAATCGACTTGCTGCGCGCGAGCCAACGGGTAAGTCAGTAGCGAAACGATGTAGCCGGCCGGTAAATGGGCGATCAGCATGATTCCCTCCCGCTTGCACCGGCGCCGGTTTCGGCCAACCCGTACCAATCCAGCTTGCGCGTCGCCAGCATCGCGATGCTCAACACCGCAAACAACAGCAACGAACCCAGCATCAACGCGTTATCTTCCGATTCCAGCAAGCCGTACAGGCTGGCGAACAAGGCCGCCAACAACACGCCGGCCGCGGTGCCGCGCGCCGCGCTGAGCAACACCGCGCTCAGATAGACCGCAATCAGCAAAACGCAAGCTCCGCTGGCCAGGCAATACGCCGCAGCGAACGGCAAATGCTCCGACAGGCTGAGCAACAACAAAAAGAACATCGCCAACGCCAAACCGACCAAGGCGTATTGGGCCGGATGGATCGCCAGTTTTTTCAGGAGTTCGAACAGAAAAATCGCGGCGAAGGTCAGACAGACGAATAAAAAGCCGTACTTGGCGGCGCGATCGGACAAGGAATAGACATTGATCGGTTCGATCAGGCGCACACCGAAACTGTCGTAACTGGCGATATGGCGCACCCCGCTCAGATTGCGGCCCACATTCGAAGCCAAGGCATCCACGCTCCAGGCCGCGCGGAAACCGTCGGTGCCGGTCTGCTGACTGCTCGGGTCCGGCAAAAATCGGCCGAAAAAGCTCGGGTGCTGCCAGGTCGAGGCCAGCTCGACTTGGGTATGCTTGCCGGCCGGGACGAATTCCAGTGCTTCGATGCCGCGCAGCTTCAAATCGAAGCCGAACGGAATCGAGATCGGACCGAATTCGACCGGCATCGGCTCCAGATTGGCGTGCATGCCGCTGGCATCCTCCAGCGGCAAATTCGAACCTTGTTCGAAGGCATAGGTTTTGCCGGCCCACTCCACACCCGGCGCAGCCAACACGCCGCGCATGTCCGACAAGGCAATGCCGATATAAGGCGTGCCGAATTGGATGCGGCCGCCGTGCAACGGCGCCGGATTGCCGTAGCCGCCGGGCAGTTTGATCTCGCCTTTGCCGGACAGATTCACCACGTAAGAACGGACCTCGAACAGGCCGCGACGCTTGGTCTCGGTGGCCAGCTCGCCGGTCAGACTCAATTGCTCGGGTAAAAAGTGTAAATAGCGCAGCTCGCTACGTTGCTGCACCTCGCGCACCGCGGTACGGTCGCGGATGGTTTCGGAGACTTCGCTCCAAATTTCGTGATAAGGCACCACCAATACCGGACCGAACAGCTTTTGCGGGCCGGCCGAGCTGGCGGCGATATCGTTTACCGCCTGCAACTGCCGGTTCTCGCGTTCGTTCGCCAGGTCCTTGACCATGCCGATCGGGATCAATAACAGCAGCGTCAGTACCGCCATTGCCGCCGCTTTTTGCCAAAGTTTGTTTCGCATCGTCATTCTCCACAGGTTTGAATACGCGACCTAGCATGGGCCCAAGCGGTGAAACCTTGATGTGGGGATCGTGAAGCGGAGGTGAAGTCTGCTGACTTTCGGGATTTAGCCGGTTAAATTCGTCCCTGGCCGGACCAGCCAAATCCTTATGGCCGGCCCGGCATCGGCTTTTGGCTGCGTCCGCTCGATGGCGCAGCCGAAAACCGCTCCCTTACTCAAACTCGCGCCGCTAATCGGCGGAACAGACCCAGCCTTGAATGCAGGCTTCCATGCAGGCCGGGGTAGAGGTGAACAAACAGAATTTTTCGATCGGGTTCAGATCCGGCACCGCATTCAAATCGGCGACGATGGTGTTTAATGCATCCAGCCGCCCCAGGCTGCGGGTCCGTTCCCGGCTGTAATATTCGGTATTGGGCAGATTGTTGATACAAGCCTTTAATTCCGCAGGCGTCGACGCGCTAAGCACGCAACTGCGTTCGTACCGGGTAATGGTCGGCAGCCGGCCGAATAGTTTGGCGATGTCGGCCGGCGCCGAAACCGCGGCGGTACTGGCGCATACGCCGCATGCAAGCAATAGATAAGTTATCCAAGTCTTCATTTCATGTGTCCTCGGTTGCGGTCCGGGGCGGAAGCGACACCCGAACCGGTTCTGATCAGGAACTTGCCCCCTTCGGGCAAGGCTTCCGCTCCGGAACCGTTCAGGCCGCCTGCGATACCGCCTCGCAGCGGCCGCGCTGGGCCAGGGCCTGCAAATCGATCACCCGGTCCACCGAGGCGATGGTCTCCGGGCGGTGGGCGATGATGATGCGGGTCAGCTTCAATTGCTGAATCGCGCCGTTCACCAAGCGCTCCCGCGCCACGTCCAGATGGCTGGTGGCCTCGTCCAAAACCAGAATCTTCGGCCGTTTGTACAAGGCCCGCGCCAGCAACACCCGTTGCTTTTGGCCGCCGGACAACACGGTGCCCATATCGCCGATCAGCGTGTTGTAGGCCATCGGCATCGCCACGATGTCCTGGTGTACCGCCGCCAGTTGGGCGCAAGTTTCGATCCAGGCCTGGTCCGGTTCCGGATCGAAGAAACAGATGTTGTCGGCGATCGAACCGGCGAAGAGTTGGTCTTCCTGCATCACCGCCGCGACCATGTCCCGATAATCGCGATTGTCGATTTGCGGCAAGCGCACGCCGCCGACCAATATTTCGCCGGAGCTCGGCTGCAACAGGCCGAGAATCAACTTGGCCAGCGTGGTCTTGCCGTATCCGGACGGCCCGACGATGGCCACCGATTCGCCGGCCTGGATGTCCAGACTCAGATTGCTGATCACCGCCGGTTCCGACGGCGCATAGCTGAACTCCAGATCGCGGATTTGCAGCGAGGCCGGCAAGTCGCGCTGGCCGCAGCCCAAGCCGGCGCGCTCGGTGTCGGCCAGGGCGATATCGGCCACCCGCTCGGTGTGCAGGCCCAGCATTTTGAATTCGATACTTTTCTCGATGAAACTGCCGACCCGGTGGGTGAACTGGTCCTTGAACGACATGAAGGCAAACAGCATCCCCACCGAAAAACCACCGTCCAGAATGAACAGCGCGCCAAGCCAGACCACGGCGATGTTTTCCAGGCCGAACAACAGGCTGTTCAGCGCCTTGTAGACGATGCCCAGCTTTTGCACGCGAATGCCGGCGTTGAAATGGTCCACCATCAGATTCTGGTAACCGACCTTGCGTTGCAACTCGCGGTTGAACAACTTCACGCTCTGCATGCCGCGCACGGTTTCCAGCAGATTGGTCTGCTGTTTGGCGCCGCGCAGGATTTGTTCCTCGGTCGCCAGCCGCAACGGCGTGAACAGGCCCAACCTCAATAAACCGTATAACGCGGCCGCCAGGCAGACGATGGCGGCCAGTTTCCAGCTATAGATCAGCATCATCGCCAGCGTGGCCAGCGCCATTGCGCCGTCGACGATGGCTTCCAGGAAGCTGGCGGTTAGCGTGCGTTGGATCACGTGCAACGATTCGAAGCGGGAGACGATGTCGCCGAGATGGCGTTTTTCGAAAAAACTCATCGGCAACTGCAATAAATGGCCGAACAGATTGCTCAGCAATTGCAGATTGGCCGAGGTACTCAAGACCAGGACCACCCATGAGCGCAACGCGGTAATCGCAGTCTGGATCAGAAACAGCAACAAAAAGCCCAAGCCCAGCACCGTCAGCAGGTTGTCGTCGCGGGCCACGACCGCGTTATCGACCACCAATTGCATAAAAAAAGGCGCGACGATGGCAAACACTTCAATGGCCGCAGCCAATAAAACGATTTGCCAGATCGCGCCGGCGGCCCCATCCAACTGGCCAATTAGGCGGGAGAGCTTGATTTGTTGACGTTCGGTTTTCGGCGTAAAGCTTTGGGTCGGCATCAGTTCCAAAGCGATGCCGGTGAAATGTTTGGAGATTTCGCTAAACGGCAGATTCAGCACGCCTTTGGCCGGATCGTGTATTGTCGCCAGGCCGCGCTTGACCTGGGCCAGCACCACGAAGTGGTTGAAATCCCAATGCAGGATCGCCGGCAGGCTCAGCTTGCTCAGCTCCGGCAAATCGACTTTGACCGGGCGCGAGGCCAGATGCAACTGGTCGGCGATGCGGATCAAATGGTTCAAGGTCGAGCCTTTCAAGGACACCGAAAACTTGCAACGCAAACTGGCGACGTCGAGCCGGTGGCCGTGGTAGGAAGCCACCATCGCCAGACAGGCCAGCCCGCATTCGGCGGCTTCGGTTTGCAGAATCGACGGCGTTTTCTTGCGGCCGGAAAAATCCAGCATGGCTTGTATGCTCATGGTTACACCCGTCCGGCAATGCTATAAAGCGGTTCGAAAATCCAGTCGATCAAACGGCGGTGGTCCAGCCAGATGTCGGCATCCAGCAACATGCCGGACTGCAACGGGATCTCCTGGCGATAGGCCTGCACCGACTGTTTATCCAGCACGACCGTGACCCGGTAAACCGCTTCCTGCAAGGTCACCGGCAAATCGGCGTCCTTCGGCGTGATCAGCGTTTTGGCGATCTCGACGATGCGCCCCCGGTGACTGCCGAAACGCTGGTACGGAAAGGCCTGATAACGGATCGCCACGGTTTGGCCGGTCTCGACGAAACCGACCGCGCTCGATGGCACCAGCAGTTGCGCCTGCAATTGGGCCCCGGCCGGCAAGATCGACAGCAAGGGATTGGCGGTGCCGGCATTTTGGCCCTGTTCGGCCAGAATCGCGGTCGCGGTGCCGTCGTGCGGCGCGGTGATGACGATGTTGCGCCGGGATTCGGATTCGGTGATGTTCTGGGTCAGGGTCGAGATGTTGCGCTCGATTGCCGCCCGCTGGTTTCTGAACTTCATCTGGCTGCTGTCCACTTCCAACTGGGTAGCGCGGATGTCGCGCTGCAACGTCATTTGGATGCGTTGCAAGGCCTGCAACTTGGCTTGATGGTCCAGCCATTCGTCCTGTTTTTGCTGGGCCTGTACCGCCGAGACGAATTTAGTTTGGAGCAACTGCTGGTAGCGCTGCAACGTCGCTTCGGCGCCGGCCAGGCGTTGTTGTTGTGTGGCGATCTCGCTGTTGACTTGCTGCAGTTCGCGTTGCATGCCTTGCCAGCGGTCCAGCAAGGCGCGGTATTGAATTTGGTCGATTTGTTCCTGCTTGCTCAACTCGGTTTCCAGGCTTTCCCGGCGCTGCTTGAGCTGTTCGATTGCGGCGGCCTGGGCCTGCGGCGTGTCGCGGGAACTGCTGTCGGTCGACAATACAAACAAGGTATCGCCGGCTTTTACGGTTTGGCCTTCCTTGACGTGTTTTTCGATCAGGGTGCCGGCTTGCGGCGGGTAAACCTTGATCAAACCCATGCTCGGCGCCAAATAACCGCTGACATGGGATTTGCGGGTGTATTCGCCCCAGAAGGCGAAGGCGATCAGCAGCACTGCGCTGCTAACCGCCAATGCGGTAAGTAAGGAAAACGGCAAAGCTTCCACCCGTATCACCTCTCCCAAAGGCTTGTCTCTTTTGTAATCCAAGGCTTGTTGTCGAAATAATGCCGGTTTCATGCTGCCGTTCTCCTCTCACCTGTGCTGTGTTAAAGACCAAAGCGCTCAGATAACGCCGTAATCGGCGGCCAGCCGCATCTCGTCGCTGGGTTTGAGGTTATTGGTCACCACTTGCGGACATCTGAAACAAGCCGCCTTCCCCTCCTGGTTCCACCAGCGGCAATCGGCGCGAATCGCGCACACCGGCAATTGCTCGGTAACCGACGGCGTAAAGCGCACGACTTTTTCGGCCAAGCGACATTTCGATTCCTCGGCGGCAAAATGGCCGCATCCGCTGCAGGCGCAAGGCGCGGAGAAGCGAAACACTTCGGCCGGCGTCAACGGGCCGGCCATGGCCAGCACTTGCTCGGTGACCGGTTGCGGCGTATTCAGATAGGCCATTTCCGGCTGTTCCGGGGTACCGGCCATAACGCCGATGACTTGGGCTCCGTCCCATTCCGGCTGCGCGCTGGGGCATAACACTGCGTTATCCGAGGCCATGGCGCGCTCAACCCAGCCGGGTTACTCCCTGGATACCGGCCGCCAAGCCGCCGGCGGCGGGGTTGGTGGCTAGGCCGTTGACGGCTTTGAATTGGTCGAACCATGGGCCGCCGGCGATGATGCCTTTGCTCAGCACCAGACTGACCGAGGCGCCACCGCTGACTTGCTCCAGCTCGGCGGCGCTCAATTCGCTGCCGGCCGCGGCGCGGGCCTGCAATGCGCGTTGCTTGCCTTGTTCGGCGAAAGCGGCTAAGTCGTCGGCGGAAATCCGGGTAGTTTTATTTGACATGATTGTTCTCCAGACTGTGGTTGGAAAATCCTTAGCGCACCAGAACGTTCTGGGCCAAGGTTTTAACGTTGATCACGCTGGCGCCCGGATTGATCACCGGCCAGAATTTGCGCGGAAACTGGCTCAAGTCGCCTTCCGGGCCGATCAGGCCGCCGGCTACCTGGGCTTGCTCCTGTGAGGTCAAGACTTGCAAGTCTTGGGTAAATGCGGGTTGTTTTGACATTTTCTTGCTCCTTAAGACAGAACACACCGGACCGAATCGGTCGCGGACGAAACGCGGAGCGGAAACGACCGACGAGCGACCGTCACTCCGCAAGTCCCCGCCGCAGGCCAGGCCATGGACGGGTGCCGATACTGTAGGCAAGGCGGCTGGTGCCGGGCAGTGACAAATTGCACGGCCGATGTGTGGAGTTATTAACCTGGGGAGTCTCAGCGTTAGGTAAGCGAGTTGATTCGGCTACAGCTTGCCTGGTTTTGGCGCAAATCCGGTAAGCGGCCCAGTTCAGCGTCAGCGCCGTCAGCACCGTTTTCGACCGGTCGCAACGGTGGGGGCGTCAGCTTAGCGGAACAAAAAAAACAGCGCCGCGACTTGATTCACCGGAGATATGTGAAATACTTCACACGACAAAGCGCTACGGTGCCGTCGCATTTGCGCGGCAAGCCCCGCCCGACTCGGTTTTTCACCCGGCACCGCTGCCCAAACTAAACCCATGGCCGTTTGCCGGAATTGACCATTAAGGCCTGCTACCACCCGTCAACCAAACATCAAAAAATGTAAAAAACGCCGTTATGCAATCCGAAGTTCTCGCTTGTCTCAACCAAATCCCGTTTTTGGCCGGCATGCCGGAAGAAGCGCTCAGCGCTTTGGCCTCGCGGGCCAAAGTCGTCAAATTCCCCAAGAAAGCCCTGATCATCTCCGAAGGCGACGATACCTGCTCGATGTATATCGTGTTGTCCGGCAAAGTCCGGGTGTTCAGCAGTAACGAAAAGGACAAGGAAGTGACTTTGCTGATTCAGGAAGCCGGTTCCTACTTCGGCGAACTGGCCTTACTCAGCAACGAGCCGCGTTCGGCCGGCGTCGAAGCCATGGACAAGACGGTTTGCGGGGTCATTTGCAAGGCCGACTTCATCCACTGGCTGAAACAATACCCGGACGCCGCGATCGAGCTGCTTGGCGTGTTGGCGGAAAAAGTGCGGGCATTGACCGAGAAAGTCAAACAGATGGCGCTGTCCAACGTCTACGAACGCACCATCAAGATATTGCAGGACATGGCCGAAAAGGACGGAGACATTTACGTGATCCACAACCGGCCGACCCAGCAGGAACTGGCGACCATGGTCGGCTCGTCACGGGAAATGATCAATAAAGTAATGAAGGAATTGACCAAGGGCGGCTACGTCAGCGTAGACGATAAAACGCTGCGCATCCTGCACACCCCGCCGGCATCCTGGTAGCCGGCAAACTCGCCGTTCAGTCCCCGTTAATCTGCCCGCAAGCCAGAACTTAATCCGCGTCCAAGCAGCGTAACCACACCGGCGGCGAGTTAATTATTACCTTGATAATGTGACCACTTCGACTATATTGCAAAGAAAACGCCACCTTGGAGAAATAATGCGTTGTCTTGTGATTTGGCTCATGTTTTTATTTTCGCAGTTATGTTCTGCGGAAACAGCCGCCTTCGCGGCGTGCAGCCAATCGGCATCGGCCACCTTAGTCTCGCTGCAGGGCAGCCTTTATTTCGATCCCGATGGCCACGGCCGCTGGCAAGCGGCGCAATTGAACCAAGCGCTTTGCGAAGGCAGCCGGGTCCGGGTCGAAACCGATAGCCGCGCCAGCTTGCTATTGCCGAGCGGCATTACCTTACGTTTGAGCGGCGGCTCGGTCTTGACGCTAAATCGTATCGGTCAGCAAAGCCCCACGCTGTTGGACATGGCAAAAGGCTTCATCCATTTCATCAGCCGCACCCCAAAACAACTGCAAATCACCACGCCGGTGGCAAACGCCGGCCCGGAAGGTACCGAATTCGCATTACAAGCAGACTCGGCGACGGCTTCGCTGTGGGTCTACGAGGGCGGCGTACGCTTTTTCAACGCTCAAGGCGAAATTCGCCTGCACCCCGGCGAAGCGGGGCAAACCCAGCTCGGACAAGCGCCGCGAGCGCAGCTGGAGATTAAGCCGCGCGACGCCGTGAATTGGGCGTTGTACTACCCGCCATTGCTGGATTATCCGAGTAACGCGCAGGCGAGCGAACCGGGTTTAAGCGCGGCAATTGCCGACTTTCGTCGAGGCCGACCCGACCTGGCATTAACGGCCTTATCGGCTTTGGCCCCGGCCCAGCAAACCCCGCAGTTCTTGAAAGCCCGCGGCGCGATGCGCCTCAGCGTCGGCCAGACCGATGCCGCGCTACAGGACATCAACACTTTATTGGCAGCCAACCCGCGCGACGCCGACGCCCTGTCCTTGCAAGCCATTCTGGCGCTAAGCCAAAACCGCAAAGCCGAAGCCGACCGTCTGGCCTCCCAGGCGGTGGCCGCCGATGGCGGTTCGGCCGCGGCGCATTCGGCCCTGTCTTACGTGCAACAAGGCCGCTTCGAGCTGGAACCGGCCCTGGCTTCTGCCGCCCGCGCCGCGGAACTGGCGCCGCACGATGCCCTGGTCTGGGCCCGGCTGGCCGAATTGCAACTGGCGCTGGGCCGGCGCAGTGAGAGCCGCGACTCTGCCGCCAAGGCCTTCCAGCTCGATCCGAATCTGGAACGTACCCAGACCGTGGCCGGTTTCTCGCACCTGTTCGATACCGAAATCGATCAAGCCCGCCGCAGTTTCGAAACCGCGATCCGCTTGGATTCCAGCTCGCCGCTGGCGCGGCTGGGTTTGGGACTGGCGAAAATCCGCGACGGCGACCTGGAACAAGGCCGCCAGGAACTGGAAATCGCAGCGGTACTCGACCCGGAAAACGCACTGATCCGCAGCTACCTGGGCAAAGCCTATTACGAAGAACGTCGCGACAGCCTGGCCGCCGACCAGCTTGAACTGGCCAAGGAACGCGACCCGAACGATCCGACCCCCTATTTTTACGACGCCATCCGCAAACAAACCACGAATCGGCCGATCGAGGCCTTGGCGGATATGCAGCAAGCGGTCGAACTCAACGACAAACGCGGGGTTTACCGCTCCAAGTTATTGCTGGACGAAGACGCAGCCGCCCGCTCCGCCAACTTGGCCAGGATTTATAACGACCTGGGGTTTGGCAGAGTAGCGTTGAAGCAAGCCTGGAATGCGCTGGACTACCATTCGGCCGATCCGACCGCACACCGCTTCCTGGCGGACGCTTACCAGGGCCTGCCCGGCCAGCGAGTAGCCAGAGCCAGCGAGTTGTTGCAAGCCCAATTGCTGCAGCCGATCAACATCACCCCGGTGCAACCGCAACTGACTAACGAAAACATCGGCATCCTGAACAACACCGGCCCCGGCAGCCTATCGGTCAACGAATACGATCCGCTGTACACCGCCAACGGTGCGCACATCGTCCTGAACGGCGCCTACGGTAGCCGCGACACCAAGACCGACAGCGCCATCGTTTCCGGCGTTTACAACAATCTGTCGATGAGCCTGGGCCAATTCCATTACCAAACCGACGGCTTTCGCCAAAACGACGACTACCAGCAAAACATCTACGATGCGTTTGCCCAGTATGCTTTTTCTTCGGATTTCAGTATGCAGGTGGAGTTGAAGTCGGAGAACCTGAGAACCGGCGACTTACCTACCCGGCTTAATGGCGTACACGACGCCGATCTACGCCAGACCATCAAGCAGAACACCGCCAGACTCGGAGGTCATTACAAAATCGATTCAAAACAAGACGTGATCGGCTCTTTCTTTTATACATCACGGAGAGACGTTATACATAACAACACCGTGAGATATGATAAGTTCGATCCGTTTTTCGATAACATGGATATATTAAGGCTTGGCAATGAGAATCGGGGACACCAAACAGAATTGCAATATATTTATCATCCTGACTCGTTTGAGTTAATCTTCGGCGTTGGCCATCTGGAAATGGAGAATAGAGAGCGCATAAATAACACGAATATATTTATCAATCCTCCACCCAGTCCACTCATCGATATCACGAACACAACCAGCCAAACCCACCACTTCAATAGCTATCTATATACAAAAAAATACCTACCTGGAAATGTCACCACCACGGTTGGCCTAAGTTTCGATTATTTGGACAATGATCTAACAGACTTTAATGGCGGCATCTTTTTTGATGACGGTTCCTCTACCATTAAAACCCAAAATCCAAAGTTAGCCAAACGACAGCAACTCAATCCCAAATTCGGTATTTCCTGGAGCCCATTCCAAAATTTAACCTTGCGGGGAGCGGTGTTCAAAACCTTGACCCGACGCTTGGCGGCCAATCAAACCATCGAACCTACTCAAATCGCCGGCTTCAACCAATTTTTTGACGACAATTATCACGCCCGCGCTTGGCGTTATGGCGTTGGTTTGGATTATCGTCCGACCCAGACCCTATTTGCCGGCGGTGAGTTGAGTTGGCGAGACAGCCGGCAACCACTGGGCAATGTCTCGAATCCACTGGACAGAAATGAACTGGGACACTTGGCTTACCTGTATTGGACGCCGGTCGAATGGATTGCATTGCGAGGTGAATATCGATTCGACAAACACGACCGATCATTTACCCTCGGCCGTGGCGACGACACTTTTCCGCAAAGTGTGGCAAGCCACCAAGTACCGCTAGCGATAAATTTCTTTCACCCCTCCGGGGTTTACACCAGAATTACCGGAACTTACATAAACCAACACGTTGCAAATGTTGCCAATTCGCTGGAGAATCCGCTATCCCATCGGAGTGAGAGTTTTTGGACTTTTGACACATCGGTGGGATACCGCTTTCCGAGACGGTTGGGTACTATCAATTTTGAAATTAGAAATTTATTCGACAATAAATTCAATTATCAAAGTACCTTTGATGGCAGCGGCCCACAACTCAGTCCTTATATTCCTGAGCGTCAACTATTCGTAAAACTGAGTTTTTTTTACTAGAAAATCAAGTTTAATTTTTTAACAATGAAGGAGAACACAATGATTTCAAATAAACTGGTCAGCGCCCCACTTTCAATACTATTAGTTAGTTTTTTTCTGGCGGGGTGCAAAGATTCGGCAATAGAACCCTTCGTGAAAAATGACGTAGGTTTGAGCAATGGAATCGACTTCGAGTCTACTGAATTAGTTGCTGTTGATCCCGAGACCGGAGAACAACTGACGGCGTGTCTGAAATCGAAAGAAATGAAAGATCAGCCAATGAACGCTTCAAAAGAGGAAGTCAAAAAAGAGGCATGTCAAGTAGAGCTGTTCGTAGACGGCAATGATCCTGCAATTCGAACAGCGATCGAATTGAGTAAACGCCCTATAGAAGGTCAAATTAAACGCGGCAATGAACAAAAAAAGGCTCGCTTCGTCACTACCTTGACCGCACTTTATAAGGGTTCAGATTGTTACACGGTAACTTCTGGCGGAACCCAGTACGAATTCTGTGGCAGACGGAGATAATTACCGTAACGAATTAAAACGGGGGCCGATTTTTGCCCCCGATTATTCTCTTGACGTTTTGCCATGAAATATAGAGAGCTCGGTTTAATTTTCACTTGGCTTTTCCAAATTTTTCGCTTTTCATTATTGACAAAAATTCGCAATCCTAAATAAATATCAAGTATTGACATATCATTAGGCAACTCAAGCTAGACGTGATAAACCTAAAATAGGAAATTTCCTATATTTTACGGAGGACTTAGAATGAGCTATAGAAAAAAGATATTATTAATAAATTTTACATCTACCATAAAATCAAAAATCATCTGTACATCATTTTTTTCAATACTATTCTCCAGCGTTGTTTCGGCAGGATCATACGATACGTTAAATCCCAATGATCAGGACAACGCCTCCCTACGCACTCATCTATTCATTTCGGTTCGCGATACTTATCTACCGGCAGCCAACTATCTGATTGAACAAGCCACATCGATCGAAAATGGCAATTCTTCGGAATTAAGATCAGACTTGTCAAGATTAATTGAGGCTACAAAAAATAATCTCGATTCGGCCTACACTCTTACTAATTTATCAGTAGAGTTGAGCGCCAAGGCGCAAGACTACTCTTTACTAAAAGACACTTATAGCCTGTTAAGCGAAATAAATCGCACCCACGAAATACTTAATCAAATTTCCCTAGCTAACGGAAGCGAGCTCGATACCCAATTTGAAGAAAAAATTTCAAAGCTTTCGGTTACAAGTACCAATAAACAAACAACTTCTTTGTTTGCAAGTACAGCGAGCGGGACCACTTGTTGCTTAACTAGCTCATCTACTACTATTGGCGGCGAAGTTCACCTTGGAAAGGAGTCGTGTTGGACCATTCCGCAAACTCTACCGAATTGCCCTAGCGGTTATACAAAAAAATAAAATTTAATATTTTGATCTGGACATGTCAGAAATTATTTGCTGACTTAGATTCCTCAGCTGGCTTCAAACAGTTTGATAAAATTTTTTTGAGCTGCCGCCTGAGGAACGCCATATGAGCACTTCAAAACGTTGATCAGTGGCATTGCAACAACCGTAAAACAACATGTGCTCCGCTCGTAATATATCTCTGCGCGAAACACGACAACCACCGCGATGCCCCAGCGCCTAGTCAGGCTGTTAATAGTCGCTGCAATCGCCGGTTTGATCGCAGGAGCCGTTTCTAGCGCGACCGATCTCGAACTCTCCAGTCAAGACACCCTCTTCCGCTGGCGGGGGCCGTTGCCGTCACCGGGGCAAGTCGTCGTCGTGGCGATGGACGAGGTTTCCGAAACGCAGTTGGGTGTCGGCCAGGATCTGACGCGTTGGCGGCCCTACCATGCCCGCTTGATTCGGCAATTGCAGCAGCAAGGCGCCAGACTGGTGATTTTCGATTTGCAGTTCATCACCGCCAACCCGGCGGTGGATCCGGACTTGGCAGCCGCAATGCGCGAAGCCGGCAACGTGCTGATCGGGGAATGTATCCAGAAATTCCGCCACGGTACTGCCGACTTTTTCGGCCGCGAAGAATGTGCTGAGGCCAACCGGCAAACCGTCATTGCCCTGGAAGGCGCGGCGGCCGGGGAGTTGCCGGAACAATTGGTGGCAATGCGTAAAATCAGCGCAACGCCGGCGATCGCGCAAGCGGCGCTGGATAGCGCACCGTTTTTCCTGGTCAACGATGCCGAGGAGGCCAAAGTCCGGGAGGTGTGGACCTTTTTCGACGCCCTGGCCGATGCGCCGAGCCTGCCGGTACTGGCCTGGGCTTACACGCGACAACCTTTCGCCGATTGGACCGGAACCGGCCAAACCCTCTCCGCCTGGCTGACCGACCGCCGCCGGGATTGTCTGGCCGATGCCGGTCATGCCGCGCGTAGCGGCCTGGGGGCGGATTTCGATAAGGTGCTTTGCGACGGCGACAGCCGCTACCTGAACTATTACGGCCCGCCCAAGACGCTCCGGATGGAGTCTTACGTCGATGTCTATTCCGGCAAAGTCGGCGACCTGCGCGACAAGGTGGTGTTCGTCGGCCGTGCCAACCGCCAATTCTCGCCCGGCAAAACCGATTTTTTCCCGACGCCGTTTTCCGATTCGCACACCGGCAAAATGGCCGGCGTCGAGATCATGGCGACCCAATTCGCCAACTTGAGCCAGGGTGCCTTCATCGAAATGCCGTTACCGTTTTGGTCGGTATCCGCCGTCTTCGGCCTGGCTATCGCCGGCTTGCTGAACAGCCGCAGCAAACGCCGCGGCTTGTTTGCCAGCCTGCTGTTGGCCGCGGCTTATGCCGGCTTTGCCGTTTATGCCTTTGCCGCGCGGCATTGGTGGCTACCGCTGGCGGGACCGGTATTGGTGCAACTGCCGGTGTCGTGGTTGCTTGCCTTGGTCTGGTCCCGAATCGATTTGCTGTGCGAGCGCAAACGGCTGCTGGCGTTCGTCCGCCAGGTGTTTCCGCAATGGGCCACCTTCGTCCCGGCTGCGCCCGGCGACTGGAACCCGGATCGGCATTTGCCGCCGACCCGCCCGGAACGGGATGTCAGCGGCTTGTGCCTGGCGACCGATATCGCCGGTTACACCGGCATTGCCGCCCAGCATTCGCCGCATGAAATGTGGCAGCTGTTGAACGCCTATTATCAAGTGCTCGGCCACCCGGTGATTTCGCACCAAGGCGCGATCGCCGACGTCACCGGCGATGCCATGATGGCGGTCTGGTTCGAGCTCGCGCCGGCCAAACAGCGGCTGTTGGCCTGTCTGGCGGCGCTGGAAATGGCCGAGGCGGTCGCAGCCTTCAACAAAACCTCGCCACTGGCGGCATTGACCACCCGCATCGGTCTGCATGAAGGCCCGCTGACGCTGGGCCGGCTGGAAACCGGGCAGACCAGCCATTACCGGGCCATCGGCGACACGGTCAATACTGCGTCCCGGATCCAGGGCGTCAATACCCCGCTGGGTACGCGTATCCTGGCAACGTCGACCATCACCGCCGGGATCGACGGCGTTCTCAGCCGCCCGGTGGGCGCGTTTCGACTGGTGGGCCGCGCCGAAGCGGTGGAATTGACCGAAATCGTCGGCCATGGCGAGTCGATTCCGAACATCGTGCACAGCATCTTCGCCGATGGCCTTGCCGCGTTTCGAGCCGGCCATTGGCCGGAAGCGGTGCGGGTGTTACAAGCCGTTTTGGAGCTGGACGCTAACGACGGCCCCAGCCGTTTTTATCTGAAAAAGGCGCTGGCCTACCGGCAACACCCGCCCGAGGTTTGGGACGGGGTCATCGACTTGGACAGCAAATAAACCAGCCCGCCGCCGACACATCGGCCGGCCAAACAGTCTATTTCCCGCTCAGCAGCAGCAAAGCCAGCACAAAGCTACAGACAAAAAAGAACAACGCCGCACTCTTCCAGAACAATAACGGATTGCGCTCGACCAACGGGATTTTGTCTTCGGCCTTCAAGAATTGGGGATTCGGCGTCGCCAGATCGTGCAGAAACTCCGAAAGCTCGTCGTAACGCGATCGCGACTGGATGCTAGTGGCCTTACATAACGCACCGTCGATCCAGACCGGCACCAGCGGATTGCGCCGTATGCTCGGAACGTACTGCAAGCGCTCCAGATTGGTCCGGTTGGGTTTTTCCGGCAACGTACCGTACGGCAACTCGCCGTTCAGCATTTCGTAGCAAATCACCCCCAGCGAAAACAGATCGGACTTGACCGTGCCGCGCTGACCAAGGTGGTATTCCGGCGCCGTGTAATTTAACGTGCCGAGGATATTTTCGTCGCCGGCATAATCCAGCGGCGTGATTTCGGCAATCCCGGCGATTTTAACCGAACCGAAATCGATGATTTTGACGCTGCCGTCGGCGGCAATCATGATGTTTTCCGGCTTCAAATCCTGGTGCAGCATTTCCATGCGGTGAAACGCGCGCAAGCCTTTGGCGATTTGCTCGACTAAAGCCCTGACCTGGCGCACCTCCGGTTTCGGATTGTCCGCCATCCAGTCGCGTAAGGTGAAGCCGTCGATATATTCGGTCACATAATACAGACAGGACTTGCTGCGGTCGGTTTCCAACACCTGCAGCACATTGGCGTGCTGAATCCGTTTTCCGGCCCATTCCTCGTGCAGAAAATGCTCGATGTAATGGGTGTCGTCGTCGTACAGCACAGAGGGCGTTTTCAGAATCACCCGCCGGTTGTGCAAAGTGTCGTAAGCCCGGTAGATCTGAGTGCGCTTGCTGGCGTGCAATTCGGCTTCGATCCGGTAGCCGTCCAGCAGCATGCCCGGCTCCAGCGGCGGCGGGAACGGCAAATGGCCGTTATGGCGCAGCACTTCGTCCTCCCGCAACAACGGCAGACTGTCGACTTCGACGATCTGGCAGGTGACGTTATCGTCGCTGCCGTTGGCCAAAGCCGCAGCCACCAGATTGCGCGACACTTGTGCCAAATCGACCGCTTCCGCCAATTGTGCGCGGATCACCGCCTCGCCGACAAAATCGTGCAAGCCGTCGGTGCTGAGCAGGAAACGGTCGCCCTTCTCCAGCGTCAGCGATTTGTAATCGATCTCCAGATGCGGCTCGATGCCCATCGCCCGGTTCAAGTAGCTCTTGTCGTCGCTAACCCACAGCCGGTGGTCGCGAGTGAGTTGCTCAAGCTGGCCCTGGCGAAACAGATAGATGCGCGAATCGCCGACGTGGAAAAGATGCGCGGTATTGGATTTCAGCACCAATACGCTCAAGGTGCTGACCATGCCTTTGACCGAGGCATAACGCATCCGGCCCTGACTGTGCAGCCAGGAATTGGTGGCCGACAGGATTTTTTGGCCGGCCTTGGTCACCGACCAGGAATCCGGCGTACTGTAATAATCTTCCAGAAACGCGGTGATGCAACAATGGCTGGCTTCCTTGCCGGCCTCGCTGCCGCTCATGCCGTCGGCAATCGCGACGGCAATGCCTTTTAAGGTCAACTGCGGTTCGGCCGGCACCAAGGCGCCCCAGAAATCCTCGTTGTCGGCTTTAACACCTTTGTCGCTGGCGGCACCGATGCGTACCGTTAAAGTTTTGACCATTCTGCGGGTTTAACCTGGTGCGGAGACAAGCCCGTCAGCAAGCCGGACTGCGGCCGAGTTCGGCCAGAGCCTGTTGCAGTTTGGCGCTGACCAGCGCTTGGTGGTGGCGGCGCAATACCGAATCGGACGGGCACGGCGCCAAGCCGGCCTGGATTTCGCTATTGATTTGCGCCAGAAAGTGGCGCCTCAACACAGCATCTTCCGGCAAACTGCGGCTGCGCACCGCACAAACCGCTGCCCGCTCCGGCACCGCTTCCAGCATTGCGGCCGACTGGCGGCAAGCGGTGCGCCAACAAAATACCATCCCCAATGTCACGGTCGCCAATACAGTTTCAATCACGTCGAATACTCCTAAATCACAAGTCACAAAATGGCCGGGAGCCTCCGGCCGCTCAGTTCAGTTCGATCATCGCCACGCTACCGTCTTCCATGACTTCCGCCATATGCCCGGCCGGCTCCTCGATGAATTGAACGCTTACCGCCACCAATACCGCCGTAGCGGCGATGGTCAGGAAGAAGATTTCCGGCGTCACGAATGACAGCACGGTCAAAAAAGTCACGCCGCCAACGTTGCCGTAAGCGCCGACCATGCCGGCGATCTGGCCGGTCATACGCCGTTTGATCAGCGGCACCATCGCGTAAACCGCGCCGCAACCGGCCTGAACGAAAAACGAGCATAAAAAAGTGGCAGCGAATGCCAATACGATCGGCCAATTCGAGTCGATTTGCGACATTGCGGCGTAGCCGACCGCACAGCCGATCACGCAGATACTCAAGGACAATTTGCGGCCGTATTTATCGCTGAGCCAACCGCCGCCGGGCCGCGCCACCAGATTCATGAAGGCGAAGCTGGAGGCCAGCAAGCCGGCCTGCACCGTGGTAATCCCGGTATGCTTAAAAGTGTCGTGGAAGAACATCGGCAGCATCGAGACCACCGCCAATTCAGAGCCGAAGGTTACCAGGTAGGCTAAATCCAAAATCGCGACCTGCTTGAATTTATAGTGGTGTATCGGTTCTATAGGCTGCGCCAAGTGCTCGGCGTTGATATGCACGATTTTGTAGACGTTGAAGGCAAACAGCGTCCAAATCACGACGTAGGCGGCGATGGTTGCCGGCTCCGAAAGCAATTTCATGCCGGTCGGCGACAGCTTCCAGGCCAGCAGGGTCAGAGCCGCATACAGCGGTACGCTCATCAGGATGTACAGCGCCAAGTCGGCGTAGCTGGTGACTTCCATCGCCCCGGCCTTCTTCGGTTTGAAATAGGTCGAGCCTTTGGGCGTATCGCTGACGCTGAAAAAATACACGACCGAATACAACAGAGCCAACACGCCGGTCGCCGCAATCGCGTAACGCCAGCCGTCATCGCCGCCGAAGGCCAGCGCCAGGGACGGCAATACGATCGCCGCCGCCGCCGAACCGAAATTGCCCCAGCCGCCGTAGATGCCTTCGGCGATGCCGAGCTGCTTGGCCGGGAACCATTCCCCCACCATCCTGATGCCGATCACAAAACCGGCGCCGACGAAGCCCATCAGAAACCGGGCCAGCGCCAATTGCTCGAAATTGTCGGCGGCGGCGAACATGAAACAGGGCACGCTGCCGACGGCAAGCAAGGTCGAATAAGTACGCTTCGGCCCGAATTTGTCCACCAAAATGCCGATCGCAATCCGCGCCGGGATTGTCAGCGCCACGTTCAGGATCAAAATGGTTTTAGCCTCGGCCGGGCTGAGCTGCAAAGTTTCGGAAATCGCCAGCATCAGCGGCGCGTGGTTGAACCAGACCACGAAGCTGATAAAAAACGCCAGCCAGCTCATGTGCAAAATTTTCATTTTGCCGGCAAAACTGAACAAATCGAGGTTGCTTGATGACATATAAAACCAAAGAACAGAGTGAATGAAACTATCGTGCGGCCGCTGCCGGCGATACCGGGCCGGTCAATGCCGCCTGTGAGTGGGTGGCTTTGTGCAGCGCCAAGCTTAAGCCGAAAACCAGCAGCGCCAACAGCAACGCCAACCCCTTCCAGAATGCCAGCGGGTTGCGTTCGATCAAGGGCGGCCGCGCCCGGCGTAAGAACGCCTGATTGGGTTGGCGCAAATCGTGAACGAATTCGGCGATGTCGGCGTAACGCTGGGCGGGGTCGGGATGCAAAGCCTTGCGCAGGGCATCGTCGACCCACACCGGAATCTGCGGTTGGGCGTAATGCAGGTCGTCGTAACGCAATTTGGATTGCGCCTGCCGGCTGCGGCATTTGGCGACTTCGGCACCGTAGGGCAAGCGGCCGCTCAACATCTGGTAGGTAATCGCGGCCAAGGAAAACAAGTCCGAACGCGGCGTGCCCTGCTCGCCCAGAAAATATTCCGGCGCCGTATATTGGGCCGTACCGAGAATGTTAAGCCCGGCCTGCTCCGGCAAGAGTTCGGCGACGCCGGCCACCCGCACCGAACCGAAATCGATGATTTTGACGCCGCCGGCATGGTCGATCATGACGTTCTGCGGCCGCAGGTCCTGGTGCAGCATTTCCAGGCGGTGAAACGCGCGCAAGCCCTTGCCGATCTGTTCGACGATGGCGCGCACCGCTTCCAGCGCCGGTTGCGGGTGGTCCAGCATCCACTGCGCCAAGGTGCGGCCGTCGACGAATTCGGTCGCGACGTAAAGAAAATTGCGTTTGCGGGTCGGCGGACACGGTTTTAGCACGAAAGGGCTGTCAATCCGGCGCGCAATCCAGTCTTCCATCAGAAACCGCTCCAGATAGGCAGGATCTTGGCGCAAGTCGATCGACGGCGTCTTCAGCACCACCTGGGTGCAGCTATCGTTATCGAACGCCAGATGGACGTGGCTGCGGCTGCTGACGTGCAGCTCGCGTAGTACCGTGTAGCCATCGAATTCCATCCGCTCGCGCAACTGCGGCGGCAGCGGCAACTCGGCCAAGGCCGGCAATACTTCGTCGGCTGCCGGCTGCGGCAATTGCTCGACGCGGACGATTTGCACGGTCAGGTTGTCGCCGCTGCCGGCGGCAAGCGCAGCCTCGGCCAGCGCTTTGGCGGCGACGTCGAGATCGCTGCCGGCAGCGGCGATGTGCTGATCGAACAACTTGACACCGGTGAATTCGTAGACGCCGTCGGTAGCCAACAGGAATAGATCGCCGTTTTCCACGGTCTCCGCCCGGTAATCGAGTTCCAGATGGCTGTCGATTCCGAGCGCCCGGCTCAAATAGCTGGTTTCCGGCGACACCCACAAGCGGTGGTCGTTGGTCAGTTGTTCCCATTCGCCGCCGCGGCAGCGATAGATCCGGGCGTCGCCGACATGAAAAATATGGGCCGTGGCCGATTTGATGACCACAGCGCTGAAAGTGCAGACGTAACCGCGATCCTTGTCATAGCAATAGCGGCTGTGGCGGGTTTGCGCGTAAAGCCAGGAATTGGTCGCAAACAAGACTTTTTGCGCCGATTTTTTTACCGACCAAGCCTCGGAAGTGCAGTAATAGTCCAACAAAAACCCGGTTACCGCGGCCTGACTGGCAATATGGCTGACGTCGCTGCTGCTGATACCGTCAGCCACGGCGAATGCGATGCCTTTTGCGCTCAATTGCGGCTCTTTGGCAACGTAAACGCCGTGGCAATCCTGGTTCAGCGGCTTGCGGCCGCGGTCGGAATATTGGCCGACGCTGACTGCCAGTCGTCCGGACATCTAGGCTCCGGCTGCGAATCAGTAGCTCTTGTACGGCAAAAACTTACCGCTCATGACAATCCTGACCCGGTCGCCTTTCGGGTCCGGCTCGCGCTGCAAATCCATGCTGAAGTCGATCGCGCTCATAATGCCGTCGCCGAATTCCTCGTGGATCAGCGCCTTGAACGTGGTGCCGTAAACGTTGACCAACTCGTAGAAGCGGTAAATCAGCGGATCGGTCGGTACCGCACTCGGCAGCGAGCCTTTGTAAGGCACGACTTGCAGCTGCTCGACCGCCTCCGCCGGCAGGTCCAGTAGCTCGCCGATGGTAGCGGCTTGTGCCGCGTTCAAGGTCATCTGCCCCAACAGTGCGGCCGTGGTCCACTCCTTGCTCATGCCGATGGCCTCGGCCAGTTGCGGCCAGCTCAGTTGTTTGCGCAGTTTTTGGGCGATAACCAGTTCGGTGACTTCGTTGCGGTTCATATTGCGTTCTCCTTGTCTAATAAATACGAAATGAAGGCCCGCCGCAGGCGGGCCGGATACGGCTTAGTTAGCAGCGCGTTTCGGCGCGGTTCTGACGTGAGTGGAATACAAGGTCAGGCCGGTGAATGCCAGACCGCCGACCAGGTTACCCAGCACAGTCGGAATTTCGTTCCAGACGAAATAGTCCATAATCGAGAAATTACCGCCCATGATCAACCCGGACGGAAACAGAAACATGTTGACCACTGAATGTTCGAAAGTCATGCCGAAGAACAGCATGATCGGCATCCACATCGCAATGACTTTGCCGCTGACCGAGGTGGAAATCATCGCCCCGACCACGCCGGTCGACACCATCCAGTTGCAAAGCATGCCGCGGATGAAAATGGTAAACCAGCCGGCCATGCCGTATTTGGCATAGCCCAAGGTTCTGGCTTCGCCGATGCCCGCCAGCTTTTGGCCGACCGCATCCGGCGGCACCGAAAAGCCGTAGGTGAAAACAATCGACATCATCACCGCGACGGTCAATGCGCCCAGAAAGTTGCCGACAAAGACCAAACCCCAGTTGCGTAAAATGCCGCTCGGCGTGACTCCAGGCCGCTTGTCCAGCCAGGCCAGTGGTGCCAATACAAACACGCCGGTCAACAGATCGAAGCCCAGCAGATACAGCATGCAGAATCCCACCGGGAACAAAATCGCACCGAAGATCGGCGAACCGGTCTGCACCGTAATCGATACTGCAAACACGGCAGCCAAGGCCAAAATTGCACCGGCCATGTAAGCCCGGATCAAAGTATCCCGGGTCGACATGAAGACTTTGGATTCACCGGCATCGACCATTTTCGTGACAAATTCCGCTGGAATCAGATAAGACATAATTCACCTTTGAATTGGATTAGGTACGCAAAACCCGGACGTAACAAGGCAAATGCCCGGATGGATGTTATGGAGCCTGATCGCGCAAGCCTCCGTCCCCGACAACTGACGCCGTTATGCGCCGATTGCAGGACCTGAGACCTCAAGGTGGGAACAATGGCGAATAGCGGGTGCCGCCCGCAAATCGCGAGCCGCTTTTCAACGCCATTGTTGAAGGGGAAACGGTGCTGCTGTGCACCGGCCAGATGTAAAGCAGAATTAATGCCAATCCTCGCAATACCGCCAATTTCCTGACGGCCTCCCGAGCCAACCCAGCATTGACCCAGCAAGCTCGCACCAACTTGGACCAAGAGCGCACCAAAACCGACACAAAGCGGGGTCGACCAGGATTTGACCAGCCGGCCCGATTTACAAGGCTGCCGGCAGCGATGTCGCGGCGGCTAAAGCTCATCGTTCTACACAAGTGCCGTCATGCCAGCAGGACGCGGGCATCCAGTGCCATCGACGGCAACTTCGAGCCCTTGCAGCCTGGATTCGCTTCGCGGTCGGCTCCGGCACAAATCTGTCTGGAACAGATTTACATTACCCTGTCAGGCAGGGCAGCCTGACATGAATCCCTGCCGGAATGAAGGTTACAAACAACGATGTCTATAACGGCTAATGCGCCGCCGCAGCGGCGCGCACGGCGCCGGCCAACTCGGCGGCGAAGCGGCTCAAACAGGCGCTCTGTGCGGCGACAATGGCCTCGGCATTGTCTGCCGCCGCTTCGCTGCATTCGAAGCGCTTGCCGGCCAGATTCCGCTCGCCCTGCTTCAATTGCCACTGTGCGGACAGTACGCTGCGTCCGGCGGCGGTCTGGTGCAATTCCAGAATGTCGAAGCCAAGTTGATAGTCCAGCCGCTGCCGCGCCGGCCATGAGTAGCGCACCACTTGCTCGACGCCGAGCCGGATGGCCAAAGTCTGACTCAAGGTCCGGGCGATGTTTTCGTCCAGCCGTTCCGCCCAGCGGTTGTGTTCGTCCAGCCGGTACTGGTGATCGCTCAAGGCCGTGACCAATTGCGGCCGGTCCAGATAGGCCGGCAAGCGGATCGGCCCCAGGCCGATCACCGTTCCCGGCGCCAGCGCCGGGCCGGATTCGTTCGACGCGCCGCTGTCGGCCGTCAGCATGTAAAACTGTAACGGCGCACTGCCGCAAGCGGCCAGTCCCGCAATCGCCGCGGCCGCCAGCGCCGAGTAAATCCATCGCCTGCCGATCATCGCTTCTGCCTCCGTCTATTTGCCGTAAATGATTGCATTCGGCTGCCGCTCCAACGATTCGCCCAGGTCTTTCAAGGCGCGGGCGGCGTTGCGCATTTCCTGCATCGCCTGACTTAACGGCGCGTCCGGCGCTGCCATCGCCTCGACCGCAGCCAACGTCCCCTGCGAGGATTGCATCAACTGGGTGGCCGTATTCAAACTGGTTTCGACGGCCTTCAGCACCGGCAACAACTGCTTGTTCAATTCCTGCAAGGTGGTGCGGGTATCGCTCAAGGCACCGTTGGCGTTGGTCAGCAACGGTCCGGTCTGGCTATTTAAGGTTGTCATCAATTTCTGGGTTTCCTGCAGCGATTTGGCCAGGGCCGCCATCGATTTGCGGGTATCGTCCGATTGCAGCAACGTCCGCATCTCGATCAACGTTTCGGACAGGTTTTTCAAGGTTTCTTCCAACGGCAACTGTTTGGCGCGGTTGATGATTTCGTCGGCGGTATTGCGGATTTCGTCGACCGTGGTCGGTACGCTGGGCAATTCCGGCAGATTTTTGTAGTCCAGCTTGACCAGATTCATCGGCTTGTCGGCATGAAAATTCAGGTCTACATACAGCAAGCCGGTCAGCAGGCTCTGGGTTTCCAAACGGCCTTTCAACCCCAGGTCGATCAGTTTTTGCGCGGCCTGGCGGTGTTGCTTATCGGTGTGCGCGCCGCTCTGCAGCCCGGAAACGTCGCGTAGCAAGGCCGGGTCGATTTCAATCACCACCGGTTTGAACACCCGGCCGGTGGCTTCATCCATCACCAGCGAAATTTCGCTGACGTTGCCGATATTGACCCCCTGCAACTTGACCGGGGCGCCGACATTGAGGCCGTTCAGGGCCGAATCGAAATAAATCACGAAGCGGTTCTTTTCCTTGAAAAACTGGCCGCCGCCGAACACCATCAACGCGACCACCAGCAGCGTCAAAGCGCCGACCAGAAATATCCCGATTGCCAAAGGATTGGCTTGTTTACTCACCTATCGCTCCCTATCAAATGTTTGCTGCCGTGGCGGCCGTCCTGCTCGCCGCGGGTCAGGAAGCGGACGATACTCGGATCGGTGGATTGTTCCAAGAGCTGGCGCGGCGGGCCGCCGGCAATCATGGTGTGGGTCTCGGCATCCAGAAACACCGAATTATTGCCGATGGCGAAAATGCTATCCAGATCGTGGGTGACGACGACGATGGTCGCCGACAGCGCGTTGCTCAAACTCAAAATCAAATCGTCCAGCAGCTTGGCCGTGATCGGGTCCAGCCCCGCAGACGGCTCGTCGAAAAACAGAATTTCCGGATCCATCGCCATGGCCCGCGCCAGGCCGGCGCGCTTTTGCATGCCGCCGCTCAACTCCGACGGATAATAATCCTCGAAGCCGGCCAAGCCGACCAAGGCCAGTTTGTAGGATACGATTTCCCGAACCTTCTTCGGCGGCAGCGTGGTGGCTTCGGTGATCGGCAAGGCGACATTCTCGGCCAAGGTCATCGAACTCAACAGCGCCCCGCTTTGAAACAGCACGCCGGTGCGGGACAGTATCCGCTCGCGGGTATTCGGATCGGCTTGCCACAAGCCTTGCTCTCCGTAATAGACGTCGCCCTGGGCCGGCGCCTTCAAGCCGATCATGTGCCGCAACAACGTGGTCTTGCCGCAGCCGTTGCCGCCCATCACCACGAACACGTCGCCGCGGTTGATCGTGAAATTCAGGTCGCGCTGAATCACGAAATCGCCGTAGGTCATGGTCAGGTCTTTGACCGTGATGCAAGCTTCGGCCATGGCTAGATCCCGAGCCGGTTGCAAATGATCGTCATCACCGAATCGGCCACGACGATGAAAACGATGGCGGTGACTACAGCCGAAGTCCCGGCCTCGCCGACCGCCGAGGCGCTACGGCCGCACTGCATGCCGCGCATACAGCCGGACAGCGCGATCAGGATGCCGAACACCCCGCATTTGACAAAGCCGATGGTGAAGTCCTTCATTTTTACGGCGCTGGCGGTGCGATCCACATACTCGGTCAATGAGACGTCGAAGAAATTGACGGTCACCAAACCGCCGCCGATGATGCCCATCAAATCGGCGTACAAGCACAGCAGCGGCATGATCAGAATCAGCGCCAACATCCGCGGCAGCACCAGAAACGCCATCGGGT
The DNA here is from genome assembly GCF_056850255.1 of Methylomonas sp. Uni0011. Classification (NCBI taxonomy): domain Bacteria; kingdom Pseudomonadati; phylum Pseudomonadota; class Gammaproteobacteria; order Methylococcales; family Methylococcaceae; genus Methylomonas; species Methylomonas sp. Uni0011. Next base: position 46,126 of record NZ_JBVVNO010000020.1, on the reverse strand, counting down.
CCAGATTCATCGTGCGCAAAGCGTCGATTTCGCTATTGACGTGCATCGTTCCAAGCTGAGCGGCATAGGCGGCGCCGGTGCGGCCGGACATGATGATCGCCGTCATCAAGCCGCCCATTTCCCGGGTCATGCCCAGACTGACCAGATTGGCGATATAGATTTGGGCGCCGAACAACGAAAGCTGCACGGCGCCGACGAAGGCCAGAATCAGCCCGACCAGCAAGCTGATCAAGGTGACGATAGGCAAAGCCGACGGCCCGCATTCCTGCACGTACAACCACAAGTCCTCGCGGCGGAAGTGGGCCTGACCACGCACGGTCGCCAGCGTGCTCAACGCCATTTCACCGACGAACAACAACATAGCCCGGCCTTCGCGTAGCGCGCCGAGCCAGGCCGCATGCATGGCCTCATGCCACGAGACCGATTGTTGCTGGCGGTGGGCGTCGATCCGCTCCGGCACCGCGGCCGCCAGCGCCAGCAGGTTCTGGATCGGTAGCGGCAATGTGGTTTTATCGACCGCAATGCCGCTGCGATTGGCGCAATCGAGCAGTTTGACCACTTCGGTGACCAGCATGCTGTCCCAGCGCCCCAGGCCGGCCGTGGCAAAAACCAGGCTCTTCAGTGCGGTATCGGATTCGATTTGCGTCAACACCGGCTCCAGCGGCGGCACCGGCGCGTCCAGCACCCAGTCGCCGCCAATCGCCACTTCCAGCGTCTGCTGGCGGCGGACGGTACTGATTGAGGCGCCGGCAACGGCGTTAACGATTAGGGGAGAATTATCGCTTTGTATCATTCCTTGGCTTACCGAATGGAACGGGCGACCAGTATGCGCACAAGCCCGGAACAAGGCAAGGGCCGCGCAGCAACTCGTCGGCGCGCAGCCGCTTCAGCAATGCAGCGGAAGAACCGGCAGCCGGCTAGCCGATGTCCTTAAGTTAAAGATGATTCAAGCCCTGTAGCAGCAGGCCATGCCTGCGACCCTAGGCGTTTGCTCGCGGGCATGGCCCGCTCCTACAAACCACAAGCGGCCGTTGTTACCGCCAACCCACATTCTCCGCGAACCAGACGCTGTTCAAGGTTGGACGCATCTGCGCGGAGAGCTCTTTAACCAGCCTGCCGATCCCGCGGAGACTGACTGCACAAGCAAACTTCGGGAAGTCTTGACCTGGGGTTTTCGATCTGTTGCGGTCTATCGCCTAACGTGATTCAATCACAACGATTGAATTGTTTCCAGCCATAGCCTGCCATCATTGACGATATACAGAATGGATAATTATATGAGTATCAATATCTTATATTTTATAAGGCCGTTTTTTCGTAGTTATACGGAAACTATCTAATTCCTTGTTAGAGGTTTTCAAACCCGATCCAATTTCACTAGTACTTTTCAAAGGGAGTTACTCATGTTTGGTAAGTTGTTTGGCTCGAAACAACAAGAGAAGGAAGAACCGCAATTGGACCCGAAGACGGCGGCTCTCATCAATGCCATTCGGGAACGCAGCAAAGAAGACCCTTTGGTTGGCGCAAAACTCGGTGCCAAAGAAGTGTTTCAGCGACTGCTTGACGGAATGAAAGACTCAAAGGGCGTTCACGTTGAGTCTCTCCTGACTGCATTGGGTGCCTTGGCCGGCTATGCATGCCAGGCCAATCTTCGAGCCCAAGCCTTGGCTAAGGGCATGCCGGAAACAGCACCGTTCCAAGTCATTGGTACAAAAGATGGCAAGCAGTATTTCTTCGGTGACCCTCTGAACAACGCACTCGCGGGGTCTCAATACTCTGTATGGGGCTTGGTAGGTGGCGCTGTACAGCATGCGGGTGCCAAAGACTTCCCTGATCTAAATGAAATCTTCCAGCACACTTCTTCCGTGTTGGGTAGCGAGCAATTTGGAGTTCCTCGTGTTCCCGAGAACCACAAGGCTGTCGATACACCACTTAATTACCTAAAAGCCCTTTGGCCATCGCTATTTCCAACTGTAAAGCTGTTTTGCCCGAACCCAGTGGATTGGCCAATCCTTTATAGCCTCGCGATCCAAGAGGCAATCTACGCAGGCAAGGAGTCAATTGACCCGGGCTTGGCATTTCGCATAGTCATGGAAAGCGCCATTCCAATGTCAAAGGTTGATCTTGCTAACCCCTAACATGGCGCTCAACCTCGCTCCCTTCGGTCGCTGGACGCTGCGCGATAAAGCCGCGCAGCGCCGGTTAGCTCTACGTTATATGTACGAATGAAATCGCCCCAATATCAACGCTTACTGCCTTTAATTATTTGCGCCGCTCTGTTTGGCTGCACGTCAGTCCCCTTGCCATCAAAATCGTCGATAACCACCATCGAAGTCTGTAGTGGGCGGCGTGACTGTAATAATGGGAAGTTCAAAATCGAAGACAATGTGTCCATCACTAGTGCAATTGAAATGCTGTTGCCTTTTGAAAGTGGGTGGAGGACCGAAACGCAGATGGCTCTTACAACTGGCTGGTTTACCTATCCTACGCCGGAAGACCACGTGCTTTTCCGTAATAGAGATGGCGAAGTAATTCTTGTAATATGGTTTGGTACTGGTTGGATGGGGGCCGCCGTTTACGATGGCAATAACCAAGGAAAGTATTTCAGAAGTACCAGCGCTGAGGAAGTGAAGGCACTTCGTGAAGCGTTACATATAACTAGCGGGTCAACTTGACCAGCAAAAGCTACGCTCCTATCGTCGCTACGCTTTCGCCGGCAAGTTACCCTTTTCGTTATGCCACAAAAGCCATGAAGAAACTGATCCCAATTATTTTGCTAACGTCTATTACTAGTGCTACCCATGCGATAGAACTGAAAATAGTTACCGAAGGCGGATATGTTTCGTTTGCGGCGGAAGATCAATGGCCGGTGATTGCGTCTCAAACAAAGCCGCCTGTAGCCGTAATGGCATTTCAAATACCGAACCAAGGTGATGCAAGCACCCAAGATTCGACCAATTTATCAATAAGTCTATTTACTCTAAATTCTCCAAAGGCTCAGTCGGCGCTAGCTAAAATTGGAAAAAGCTTCGGTTTTGAAAATCCTACAAACCAGAAATATAAAGATTGGGAAACTTATAGCCAAAGAGCAATGCAAGAGCAAACACCTTACACAATACTTGATGCCACTAAAAAAGTGGCCAATGTGGTTGTGGCTGCCAGATTAGCTTGGCCGACGCTTAATACAAACAGAATGAGCTATGACCAAGAAATGAGGAAACTATTTTATAACTTTCTCGACTCAATAAATGGTTATACCGGCAAATATGAGCCGAAGCCTAATGAAGTTATAAGAAGACCAGTAAATTGAAGCATAACCAACGGGTAGAGGGTGTCCTGAATTTTGTGTAAACGGGATTTAATTATCGATTGGGCATCCTGTCTTCAAACTGAATGCTAAACCGATTCAAAGCGGGCACATATCTGGAAAGCCATTTTCGTTGGCAAATACGTACCTTCTGGTTCAGCTTGTTGTGGGGCATCATTGGCTTCGTTACATTCTTTATTGTCGTTGGCTGGTTTGTGCTGATTGCCGATCTTGTCTGGTTTATCTACCGTATTGTTAAAGGATGGCTACGCCTCAATGAAGGAAAACCAATGTATAGCGTCTGACCCCGTCCTCTACTCGGACAGTAAAAAGCGGCGCGACGTCGTTGCCCCGCTGTTTTACTGCCGGTTGTGGCAGACATTAAACTAGCCGTCATGTCTTTCGATTTTTGGTGGCTGGCGCGTTTCGTAGACGAAGAAGAGGTCGGCTCGGTCTCAATCTCGTTTGCAACGGCAATGGCGGCCGGAGGGCCATCAGCGGAGGGTCTGCTGGCAATTCGGCGGTGGATTCAGAACGAACCATGCGCCGCAGCGCAAAGCTACATGAGTTTGCCGCCAAGTGTTAAACAGGCTTTTGGTGGTTGGTATAAGGATTTCATTTGGGCTTTCAATCTGCCGGGATTTCAAGTTTTTGGTGAACAGGTAGCAAGTCAGCTAACCGAAGACAACTGCTGTCGCTTCATTTCAATTCGCCGCTGTAGCCCCGCCGCAGTCTTGTGGCAGGCCTTGGGATACGAAAGAGCTAGTCGTCTTCCCGGCATTTACGGGAACCTGTTCATACCGGCAAGTGAAGTGGCAACCGCCCTGAGGGTTGTTAAGGAAACCTATGCCGGACTTGACTTGGATCAGGCGACGGCACGTGCCCATGCTTGGATAGCGGATAGCAACAGCCTAGAGCAGACCAGAGAGGTAATAGAGTTATTGCCGGTCGCGCTGACCGAGGCAGCGCAGCGGGGCAAGGGTTTGGTCGTCGTAGGGAGGCCGCAGATTTAGGCATCTGCGGGCAGTTCAAAACCACCCGGCGTTTTGCTATCGCGAAAACGCCTTACGGTCTTGCCGATGACATTACAGATTCACGAGAAATCTGAAATGTGAGCTCGCGTAGGTTGGGGTGAGGTACGAACCCCAACATTTTTGCCTTTATTGGTTATTGATGGTTTATTGGTCGTGATGTCTCGCTATCACGCTCGGTTGGTGGCGGAACGGCTGTCGTGTTGGGGTTCCTGTCGTCACCCCAACCTACGCTCTGACTACCGGTAATAAATAGGGCCGGGTCAATAATCGTCCGGGGAAAGCGGTGATGACCAACCCGCTCGCGCCTATAAAACCTTGGGCGGCTAAAACTCGTGCAATACTTTTGCCCGACAGCACAGAGAACGGGATTGAGGAGGTCCTTGTGAAATATTACGGCCAATGCTTATGCGGTGCGATCCGCTATCAGCTTGCAGGCGATCCCAAGCTAGTCGCCTTGTGTCATTGCAAGGACTGCCGGAGAAGCGCCGGGGCGCCTATGGTGGCATGGGCGATGTTTCCTGAGTCAGCCCTGACTGTAACAGAAGGGCAACCAAAGACGATCAATTCGTCAGGTACCGCGATGCGCAGTTTTTGCGCCGAGTGTGGGAGCGGCCTGTTTTACCGCAACGCCGCGGTCCTTCCGGGGCTAGTCGATGTACAGACATCGACTCTCGACGACCCTGACGCCCTTGCACCTACAATGCAAATACAGGTGGCGGAGCGGCTCGTATGGATGAAACATATTCATGAGCTGCCAGAGTTCGAACGCTATCCGGTCTAAATCGAAGTGTCTGTGCTGACCTCCAATTCGGATGCACGAGCCGCCCTTTCCACCAGGCAGCTCAGCACCGAATCGGAATCCGCTCAGAAAATCGGCAAACTGATCTCCAGACTGCGCTCGGCCAGCCAGACGCAGGCCAGCGCCGCTATCGCTGCCGAGCCCCAGCGCAGCGCCGACTGCGAATAGACCGCAAACCGGCCGGCATAAACCACCAGCGGCAAAACCGCCGCCACCGCCGCCAACTGCCCGGCTTCGACGCCGAGGTTGAAACCCAACAGCGCGACCAGTTGCGAGCCGCGTGCGCTACCCATATCCAATAGCACGCTGGCGATACCCATGCCGTGAATCAAACCGAAGCCGAATGCCAGCCAGGCCCGGCGCCGAGACAGCAGCGGATAGATATTGTTCAGTGCCGCCAACGCCACCGATGCGGCAATTGCGGATTCCACCCAACGCGCCGGCAAGGCGATGACGTGCAATGCGGTCAGGCTCAAGGTCAGAGAATGCGCCAGCGTAAACGCGGTCACCACGGCGGCGGCGTCCCAGGCCGCCGTGCGCCAACTGCCGACGGCGCGCCAGCCGGTGCGATCCCAGGCCAGTCCGGCCGGCAGCAACAAGCTCAACAGAAACAACAGATGGTCGTAGCCGATCAGGATGTGCCGCATCCCCTCGCCGGCAAAACTGGCCAACACCGGCCAAATGCCGGTTTGGCTAGCCATATCGAAATCGATGCGGTGCGCGTCCGGCCCGAACACGGCCGGCCGATCGCTGCCGGCCCAACTGAACAGGCCGCGGTGCTGGGCGTCCAGATCGAAAAACAAGCGGTAATCCACCGACCACGGCCCGGCCGGGTCCGGGCAGGCCAGCGCAAAATTCAGCACGGCATAGTTGCCGTCGCTATGGCTATCGACTTGCAATGCGCCCGGCTGCAACGCGCAGGGCTGGCCGGCGCTGGCGACGGTCAGACGCTGCAAGGCATAAGCGAACACGGCATCGCCCAGCTCGCGCAATTCGCCCCAGGTGATGGCGCCGTCGCCGTTCGCATCCAGGCCCAAGGCATAATCCAGGTCGCGCAAGGCAATATCCCAGCGGCCTTGCCGGTGCGCACTGTCCAGACTCAAATAACTGTCGCTGGCTTTATGCGCCATGGCCGGGGTGCAGCAACACAAGCATAAGCAGAATACGGCCCAGCGCTTCATACTCCCTCCTCGCCGAAACGGGCGATCAACGGTTGCAAGCGGCTGTCCTGCACACCGCTGACGGCCAGGAAATCCAGCACCGGCCGCAACTCGGTCCGGGGTTTGCCGGCGGCCAGCGCCGCTTCCAGCAAGATCCTGGCGTCGCGCGGCTCGCGTTGAATCATCCAATTGGCTTGGGCCAATGCGAACGCCGCCTCGGCCTCATTGCACAGCTGCAATCGGAAGCGGGCTTCGTCGGCTTGGTGGCGGTTGTCGCCGCGCAGCCGCAACGCGGCAAACCGGGCCTGCAATGCTTCGGTATGGGCATTGCTATCCCGCTGCGACAAATGGCGTTCGGCCAGCGCCAGCCGTAACAGCAACGGGTCGGCGCGGGTGCGGTCGGCCAATAAATCGACCACCTCGGCGTAATGCTGCCGGTCCAACAGAAAATCGGCATAAGCGGCCAGCAGATAGCCGTCAGCCTCGGCTGCAGACAGCGCTTGCCGGTAATGGCGCTCGGCGGCGGCGACATCGCCGCGGCGTTCGGCGATTTCGGCCAACGTTACCAAAGCCCATTGCCGGTCGGTTGCGGCAGCCCCGGAAGCATGCTCGAGCGCCTGCTGCAACTGCCGGTAGGCCGTCTCGCTCTGCCCGGCCAGACTCAACACCGAATTGATGCAGACGGCGCCGACCAGCGCTGCGGCGGTTTTTGCTAACGGCAGACAACTGCCGGCGGCCGCGGCATAGTCGCCCTGCACTTCCAGAATCGCCGCCCGGGTCAACCAGGCCTGCGCCAGACGCGGCTGGACCGCCAAGGCCCGCTGCAACAACGCCAGCGCCGGCGCGAATTCGTGCCGGTTTTGCAGCAACGTGGCTTGCAGCGTCAACACTTCGGGATCGGCAGCTGGCCGCAGCAGCCAAGGCTGCAGGGCCGCTTCAGCGTAGCCGAAATAGCGCGGATCGGCCTCGGCCCGGCCCAACTCGATATAACGCCGGGCCAGTTGCAGCACCGGCGGCAACGCCTCCGGCTCGGCGGCAGCTTGCTGGCGCAAGGTGCGCAGTTCCAGCCAGTGGCTGCCGCGCGCCGGCAAAGTCTCGATCACCTGGCCGGCGTCGGCCGGCAGGTAGGCTTCAGCCCAAGCGGCCGGAAGCACCGACGCCAATCCGATAAACAAAGTTACCCATCTCCAACTATTTGCCATGATTGATCTCCGGATCGATGCGGCGGCGGCCAGGCCGCCACCGCAGTTGCAGCTAAGGCTCAGTTGCCCGGGCAATTGCCGGGTAAGTCAGTCAAGGCATTGAAGCAGCCGGCCTCGCCCGGATCGACGTGCCGGCTTTGGCGGCCGCTGTTGGCGAAGGCGACGTAAGGAAAGCTTTCCTGGTAGATGCGGTCGTTGCCGTTGACGCCGTCGGCGATGCGGTTGTTGGGAAAGCTGTTGAAGGACGGATTCAATACTCCGGCCACGGCCTGGGCGGCGATGTCGGTGACGTCGTCCGAGACCCGGCGGCCGTTGGGGAAACCGGCATTGTCGCCGGCCAGAAAGCCCATGCGTTGCCGTGCCGCGGCGACGGTCGGGCCGATGCCGGTGTTCAGTCGTAACAGGTCGGCCAAGGGTCCGCTCTGCCCGGCCGCACAGCCGGGGCAAATCGGCGCTGCGTAGAACACCAGCGGAGCCAGATCCAGCCGCGGCGGCGCCGGAATCGGTACCGCGCCGGCATAGGCGGCGTTCAGCACCCGCGCCAACAGCGGATCGAGCAGGTAATTGGCGAATGCCGCGTCGTTTTTCGGATCGCTCATGCTGAATTTGTCTTTGTCGCCGGTGCCGATCAACAATTCGTTGATCAACGGGTTACCCATGCGCTGGATCTGGGTATAGGCGTTCGCCAACTTGGGTTTGCCGCCCGGCTTGTCGGCATAGGCCTTGGTGCGCGGCCGCGATGTGGTGGCATAGGTACCGATCACGGCCAGCGCATCGCCGGCGGCATGCAGCTTGCCGTCCTGAGTCAATAGTGCAATCGGCAGTTCGATCGCAATCGAGTTGACATTGAAGCCGGCCACGTCGTCCGGGGCGTAATTCTTGCCGTTGTCGGCCGCCTGCGCGTCGGAAAACACGCCGGGAATGCCGGAGCCGAAGGCATCGCCGCGAAAATTGAAAGTATCGAACGCCGCACCCAGATCGATGTAGAACGGATCGTCCACCGTGCCGGCAAACACCCGGACGCCGCCGGCCAAATCGTAGATGCCCTGCCGGGCCAGGTCGGTGTAATTCGGCATCGTCCGCGGCCCGACGTTGGACGGCACCGCAAACAGTTTCTGCTGCCGGCTCAGATCGATGACCTGGCGGTTGGCGCCCTTGCCTTTGATCAAGGTCACGCTGTAACTTTGGCGCAAGCCCAGGCCCTCGGAACCGGGACCGTCCAACGCGGTGATCGCCGGCGGCACCACTGGACTGCCCGGCGCCACCGGAGCCGGCGAATTGGCCGGCGCGAAAATGCCGCTGCCGGCACCGACGAAGCCGGTGAACACGCCGGGCAAACGGTTTTCGGTTTTAAAACGAAATTGCAGCGTGACGTCTTCTTCGGCATCGAAGTTGTTGTCGACTTTCATCTCGTAGAGTATTTCCGGATCGAACCGAAAATAATTCGGGCCATTGCCGGGCTCCAGCAACGGATCGACGTTGAGTATCATCGTCACTTTGCTCGGATCGTCATAGCTGACGAAAGCGTACCAGTCGGTAATGTCGGCCTTGCTGTCCAGCGCCGTTAACGGCGCCTCGCGGTGGTTCGCGCTTTCGGCAGCCGGCAATCCGGCCAGATTGAGAATGGCACCGGCGAGCAAGGCCAGCGGCCAGCGCTTGCCGGGGGTTGTCGGTTGGATAGGCTGTTTCATAATCGGTCTCCTGTCGGATAAGTAAGCGGATACAAACTTCGCATCAGGCAATACGCGCCGGCATGCCATTCGGATGCAACGCGGCGGAAATTTTTTCGGCGCCGGTGTCCGGCTGGCCGCACAGGTAGCCCGGCCCGCGTTTCGGTTTGGCGTAGCGGCCGCCCAGCAAAAACAGGCCGGACAACCCGAGCAGCATCAGGGTCGGCGGTTCCGGGACCGTGGCCGCCTGCGCGGTATCGACGTTCAGAATGTGGAATTCCCAGGCAGCGGTGCGGTTGGCTTCGACCGGATCGTTGTTGCTGTCGAGCAGGATGCCTGCGCAGAACCGGCCGTTGGAGCAGCCGAAAGCGGCGGTAAAGTTCGGGTCGGCGTCGCGCAAGAAGCCGTCGGCCAACGCCGTGCTGGCCGAGAAATTGTCGTATTGGGTCAAGGTCGCAAGATAATCGCCGGCCGCCAGATTCAAGGCCAGGTAACTGTCGAACTCGCTGTAGTTGAAAACCGTGCCGTTGGAAACCTGGCTGCCGCCGGGGAAGCCGTCGTCCTGTTCCGCCAATTGGTTGCCGGCACTGTCCCACAGGCTCAGAATCGGATCGAAGCCGCCGCCGAGCCAGGACGAGGTAAATAAAGTGACGACGCCCGGTGCGCCGACCGTGAAATTGAAGCGCAACACGTCGTTGTCGTTGACGAAACTGCCGCTGAAGTCGAAGTCGGCGGCAGCGGCAGGCCCGGCGCTCAGACTCGCGGCGATCGCCGCCGCGCGAAGAATGGTTTTCATGATTTGGCACTCCAAAATTAGTGGTTGGCAAACGCAAGCCCCAACAGCAGCACGGCGTGCGCCGGCCGTTCGCATGGCTTGCAATCACCAATACGCGCCAAATCCGGTCGCGGATGCAGCTCGGCGAAAAAAACTTCGGCCCAAATCCGGCAGCGGCCGGTTCCGCGCGGCGACTATTTTTGGAAGCTGTTGCCTTTCAATGACTTGAGCCGGCGGCACTCTGCAGCGGGTTTGCCAGGCGAACGGAACCTGCTTTATAGTGACCGGCAAAACCCGACCGCTCCCCATAGCCTTGTGCCGTATCACGCCCGGTTGCCGACCGCATCGGTTGAATATGCTCACCAGCTCGCACATTTCAGCGCCAATCAACTCCCGCCCTGCATCCAAGCCGGCGTTTACCGCGTATTTACCGTAACGGAGCAACGGCAATGACGGACAGCAATTGGAACAATGATGACGAAGTGCAGGCGCCGGGCCGAACGACTGCGGTCGACGAAGCGCAATTGCAAAGCTGGATTGCCGCCATCGTCGATCAAGACCAGTTGGCGTTGGAACGACTCTACGATTGCCTGGTCGACCAGGTCTACGGCTTGGCGTTGCGGATAACCGGCCAGGTGCAATGCGCGGAGGAAGTGGCGCAGGATACGTTCTGGCAGGTCTGGCGGCAGGCGCCGCGTTTCGACCCGGCGCGCGGTTCGGTCAGGGCCTGGGTCATGACCATGGCCCGCAGCCGGGCGCTGGATGCGTTACGACAACGCGATACCCAGCAGACCGAATTGGCAGACGATGCCCTGGCCGCCGTCGCCGCGCCGGCAGGACAGATGCCGACCGATCTGCTCGGTGCGGTGCAACAAGGGCACCAGTTGCACGCGGCCTTGGCGCAGTTGGAACCGGTGCCGCGACAGTTGCTGGCGCTGGCCTTTTTCAGAGGGCTGAGCCACGACGAAATCGCCGAGAACTGCGGTTTGCCGTTGGGCACGGTCAAATCGCATATCCGGCGCGGATTACAGAGTATGCAGCATTTACTGACAGCCGATTTCGGCGAGGTTGATCGAACCGATGATTGAACAGCAACCGCCTCTACCCGGCTCGGAAGACGACGAGCTGGCACCGCTACGAAACCTGTTGGCGGAACACATCGCGCCGATTGCGCCGGCCGGCGAACGCCGCAACGCGATGCGGCGCGGGCTGCTGGCGCAAGTCGCAGCGGCCGTCGCCAAACAGGCCGGCCTGACCACGGTGCGGGCCAAGGACGGCGTCTGGCAAACCTTGAAAACCGGCATCCGGGTCAAACCGTTATGGGACGGCGGCAGCCTGGGCCGCTCGGTGTTGATCGAGTTCGCCGCCGGCGCCAGTCTGATCCCGCACCGACATAACAGTCTGGAGGAAGGCATCGTGCTGCGCGGCGATTTGGCGATGGGCGATTTGCGGCTGGGACCGCTGGATTACCATGCCGCCGCCGCCGGCAGCCGCCACGGCGCGATCCGCTCCGAGCGCGGCGCGCTGGCCTATCTGCGCGGCACTTCGCTGGGCGATAGCCGCGAGGTGTTGAAAGAAGTGTTGAGCGGTTTGCTGCCGTTCGGCGTCGGTCCGTCGCTGACGGCCCATGCCTCTGATATGAACGATTGGCCGGAAATCCTGCCCGGCGTCCGCAAGAAAACCTTGTGGATCGAAGGCGAACGCGAGTCGTGTTTTTACCGGCTGGAGGCCGGCGCCCGCTGTCCTGAGCACGGCCACGATACCGAAGAGGAATGCATGATGCTGGCCGGCGATTTGTTCATCGACGACCTGCTGCTACGCGCCGGCGACTACCAACTGGCACCGGCCGGCAGCGTCCACCGCGAGGTCTACACCGATGTCGGCGCCACCTTGTTCGTGCGCGGCGGCCGCAGCGATTGATCCGGGCTTAGCCGATATTCTGACTGTTCAGATAATCTTCGTAACTGCCGCTGAAATCGACGATGCCGTTCGGGGTTAACTCGATGATCCGGGTGGCCAGCGACGAGACGAATTCGCGGTCGTGGCTGACGAAAATCAAGGTGCCGGGATAGTTTTCCAAAGCCGCGTTCAAGGATTCGATCGATTCCATATCCAAATGGTTGGTCGGCTCGTCCAACACCATCACATTGTTTTTTTGCAGGATCAATTTGCCGAACAGCATCCGCCCCTGCTCGCCGCCGGAAATCACTTTCACAGATTTGTTGATCTCATCATTGGAAAACAACAAGCGTCCCAGCGTGCCGCGAATCGTTTGGTCGTCGTCGGATTCCTTCCGCCACTGGCCCATCCATTCGATCAGCGACATATCCTCGGCAAAATCCTCGGCGTGATCCTGGGCGAAATAACCGACGTCAGCGTTCTCCGCCCACTTCACTTCGCCGCTATCCGGCGTCAAATCGCCGACCAAGGTCTTCAATAAAGTAGATTTACCGATACCGTTGGGCCCGATCACCGCCACCCGTTCGCCGACCGCGATCATCATGTTCAGATTTTTGAACAATGGCTCTTCGCCATAACCCTTGGCCAAATCCTTGGCTTCCAATGCCAATCGGTACAATTTTTTGGCCTGATCGAAGCGAATAAACGGATTCACCCGGCTGGACGGCTTGACTTCGTCGAGTTTGATTTTCTCCAATTGCCGAGCCCTTGAGGTGGCCTGCTTGGCCTTGGAAGCATTGGCCGAAAAGCGGGCGACGAAGGTTTGCAACTCGGCAATCTGCGCCTTTTTCTTGGCATTGCTGGCCAGCAATTGCTCGCGCACCTGGGTCACGGCAGTCATGTAATCGTCGTAATTGCCCGGATAAACCCGCAGTTCGCCGTAATCCATATCGGCCATATGGGTGCAGACGCTGTTCAAAAAGTGGCGGTCATGCGAGATGATCACCATCGTCGAATTACGCTCGTTCAGCACGTTTTCCAGCCAGCGGATGGTGTTGATGTCCAGGTTGTTGGTCGGCTCGTCCAACAGCATGATGTCGGGATTGGAGAACAAGGCTTGTGCCAGCAACACCCGCAATTTCCAGCCTGGCGCCACCGCGCTCATCGGGCCGTTATGCTGTTCCAGCGGAATATCCAGGCCCAGCAGTAACTCGCCGGCCCTGGCTTCGGCGGTATAGCCGCCGAATTCTGCAAATACCGTTTCCAGATCGGCGGCGCGCATGTAATCGTCTTCGCTGGCTTCCATATTGGCGTAAATCGCGTCGCGCTCGGACATCGCAGCCCACATTTCGGCGTGGCCCATCATCACCACGTCCAGCACCCGCTGGTCTTCGTAGGCGAACTGGTTCTGGCGCAGGATGCCGAGGCGCTCGTTGGCATCGAGGCTGACATTGCCGGACGACGGATCCAGATCGCCGCTCAGGATTTTCATGAATGTAGACTTGCCGCAGCCGTTGGCGCCGATCAGGCCGTAGCGGTTGCCGTTGCCGAACTTGACGGAAACGTTTTCGAACAGGGGCTTGGCCCCAAATTGCATGGTGATATTGGCTGTAGAGATCAAGGGAATGTCCGTAAATGGTCAACAGAATGGCGATTGAGTACCTGAGGCGCGATTACGCATCGGCAACGGCAAAACAAAGCGGCGATTTTACCAGAGTTTGGCCGGGGCCGATTTGCAATGGCCGTAAAACGACAGCCCGGCGCCTGTTACAATCGGCGCCCAACATTCGCTTCAACAACCTGCAACTGCCCAAGCCGGCGAGGCCATGACTGCATCCAGCCACCCTATTCTTTACAGTTTTCGCCGCTGCCCGTATGCGATGCGCGCCCGCTTGGCGATCGCCGCAGCGGGCCTTTGCGTCGTGATCCGCGAAATCGAACTGCGGGCCAAGCCGGCGGAAATGCTGGCAATCTCGGCCAAGGGCACGGTACCGGTGTTGCTGCTGCCGGACGGCCGGGTCATCGACGAAAGCCTGGACATCATGCAGTGGGCCTTGGCGCAGCACGATCCGCTAGGCTGGCTGCCCGCTTCGGATAAAGCCGACGCCAAGCAGCTGATCGCAAGCAACGACGGCGATTTCAAATACTGGCTGGACCGCTACAAATACGCCGACCGTTATCCAGAACATCCGGCCGAGCACTATCGGCAACAGGGCGAACGTTTCCTGGCCGAACTGGAGCAGCGCCTGCAACGCAACCCCGGTTTCTGCGGCGAGGGTTTCGGTCTGGCCGACGCCGCGATTCTGCCGTTTATCAGACAGTTCGCCGCGGTGGACGCCGCCTGGTTCGCCGCATCGCCCTACCCGGCTTTGCGCGCAGCCTTACAACAATTGGTCGAATCCGAGCTATTCGGCAAGGCCATGGAAAAATACCCGGTCTGGCAAGCAACGGATGCGGCCAACTTTTTCGGAGCCCATCCCGACAGGAGCAGCTTATGCTGAAAATCTATAGAAAAGTCGTCGTCATCGATTCGAATCCGGCCGATCCGCGACTACCGCCGCCGCCCAAGTCCTTGTCGCAGCGCCTGTCCGGCTTATTGGCGATTCCGGCCATGGTCGCCGGTGCCATCGTCGGCACCTTGGTATTTTCGGCGCTGTTTGCCATTCTGCTGATTCCGTTGTCGATCGTCGGTTTCAAACTCTGGCGCGCCTGGCGCAATGCCCAACGCCAGCAGGCCGAGCAAACCCTGGACGCCGAGTACACCGTCATCTCCAGCGAGCACGACGACAACCGCCCCGGCCGCTAACCGCCCCGCAAAAAAAAGGCCTCTAACCTTGCGGGAAGAGGCCACGTAAGATGCAGAGCATTTACAACGAGGAGGTACTACGAAAATCGGGAAACGCTTAAATCCGGACCGGTTTGGCAACGCTCAGGTTGCTGGCCAACGAGGCCGCGCCGAACAGCAATGTCGACAGCACGAACTCGCCCGACACGAAGCTGAAAATACCGGTGGTGAAAAACAGGCCGGTAACGATGTCTTTGAATTTTGACTGGTTCATTTTTCCGCCTTGACTGAATTAAGTCGAATCGTTGAAGTTGGGTTAACTATAAACCTTTAATTTTTATTTACAATAAGCCTGTTTATAGATGATTTGTTTCTTTATGAGAAACAAAAATCGACACCGACCCGCCCGCCACGACATCGGACGGAAAATGACTGAGCATTTTTCAGGCAATCCTTTAGCCACACTATTCAGGAGTACGCCGCCATGAGCCACCATCTAAACCTGCTCCGCGCGATATTTCAGGACCCGGTCAGCGGCAACTTGCACTGGCGCGACATCGAATCTTTGTTGCGCCACTTGGGCGCCAACGTCCAACCCAGCCACGGCGCGCGCTTTCATGTGGTGTTGAACAACGTCGAAGGTTTTCTGCACCACCCGCACCACAGCGGGGTTTGCAGTAAACAAGAGATTAAACACATCCGCGAATACCTCAGCCATGCCGGCATCAGCGTGGCGCAATACGAAGCGGACCGGCACAAATCCGGTTAAGCGTCGGTTGCCGCGTTCATTTCAAGGATGACTCCATTACCAGCGCGTAAGCGATGAGACTATTCGGAAAGTTGTGCCGGCTGGCGTTCATGCTGACGCCGGTGTTAATCGCGCTGGCGATTTACGCTGGGCTGGACGCCAAACCTTTGTTGCAAAGCCGCGCCGAATTGACCCCGGAGCAAATCGGCCGCGCCCGGCAATTGTTCCACCAAAACGACCCGCGCCGGCTGCGCTCCGGCACGACCGCCCGCCTCAGCCTGGAGCAAGCCGATCTGGACCTGGCTTTGAACTATTGGGCCAACCAATTCGCCGGCGCCAGCGCCAGCTTGCAGTTGGAACAAAATCGGGCCCGGATCGACGCCACCTGGCCATTGCCGGCCAATCCGTTCGGCGGCTACTTGAATCTGCGGCTGCAACTGCGGCAGAAAATCGGCTTGCCGCAGATCGAATCGGCCCGCCTCGGCTCGCTACGGATACCGGGGCCGCTCGCCGAACTGACCGTCAAAGCCGCTGTAGCGGCACTACCGTTGCCGATCGACCTGAAACTCGTCGCCGGCCTCGTCCAGCATGTGCAGTTCCTGCCGCAACGCGCCAGCGTGTATTACCGCTGGCAAGCCGATTTGCCGGGCAAATTGCGCCGCGCCCTGCTGGCCGACGCCGAAGCCCAAATCCTGGAGCCGTACCAGCGCCGACTGGCCGAACTGAGCCGAAACACGCCGGACCGCGCCAGCCTGACGGCATTGATGCAGCCGCTGTTTCAACTGGCGCAACGTCAAAGCCGGACCGGCGACCCTATCGCCGAAAACCGCGCGGCGATTTTGGTGCTGACGCTTTATGTCAACGGCATTCCGTTAGCCAAAGCGGTACCTCAGGCAGCACTTTGGCCGCGCCCGGTCCGGCACACATTGCTGCTGAACGGCCGCGACGATTTGACCAAGCACTATTTGGTGTCGGCGATGCTGGCGGCCTACTCCGGCACACCGTTGGCCGATGCGGTGGGTCTATACAAAGAAATCCAGGACTCGCGCGGCGGCAGCGGTTTTTCGTTTCCCGACCTAGCCGCAGACCGGGCCGGCACCCGAATGGGCGAAACCGCCGTGGCCGACCGCAGCCAAGCCCTGCGGGTGCAGCAACGTCTAACCCAGGCCGGCGAAGCGGAGCTGATGCCGGCCACCGCCGACTTGGTCGAATCGATGACCGAAGCCGAGTTCATCCAGCGCTTCGGCGGCTTCGACGGCGTTGCCTACCGGCAAACCCTGGCAACCATCGAACGCCGCATCGCCGAACTGGCGCTGTTCCGGGATTGAATCGGCAGAATTCGGCCAATAAAAAAGGCGGGCCCTTACGGCGCCCGCCTTTAACTGGGTTTTAGGCCGATTCGGCTTTGCCGCCGGGATTTAAACCTTAGGCATCGCCCGCAGTTTTTCGACCACTTTGTCGCCAAATTCCTGGGTGCTGATCATCGTTACGCCACTGCCCGGCTTGGACAGGTCGGCTGTCGAGTAACCGTCGCCGAACACGCCCTGCATCGCCGCCCAGACGTTTTTGGCTTCGTCTTCCATATCGAAGCTGTTTTCCAACATCATCGCCACCGAGCCGATCATCGAATACGGGTTGGCGATGTTCTTGCCGGCGATATCCGGCGCCGAGCCGTGCGACGGCTCGTAATACGCCTTGTCGGGACCGATACAGGCCGACGGCATCAAGCCCAGCGAACCCAAGATACCACCGCCTTGGTCGCTCAAAATGTCGCCGAACATGTTTTCCATCACCATCACGTCGAACTGGGTCGGTTTCAGGCACAGCGCGGTGGCGGCGGCGTCGACCAGATAATTGACAACCTGCACGTCCGGATAGTCCTTCGCCACTTCTTCCATCACCTCGTTCCACAATACGCTGGACATCAGCACGTTGCTTTTATGGATGTTGTGCAGCAACTTGCGGCGTTTTTGCGCCAGCTTGAAGGCCTCGTGCATGATGCGGCGAATTTGCTCTTCGTCGTATTCCAGGGTTTCGCGGACATAGCGCTGACCTTGCTCGTTGACGCCGCGCTCTTTGTTACCGAAGTACAAGCCGCCGACCAATTCGCGGACCATGATCAAATCGATGCCCTCGCCAATAACTTCCGGCTTCAACGGCGAGAAATGCGCCAGCGATTTGGGCAAGGACACCGGGCGGAAGTTGGCGTAGGTGTTGTAACGGCGGCGCATTGGCAGCAGCGCGCCGCGTTCCGGTTGTTTTTCGACCGGAATTTTCTTGGATTCCTCGTGGCTCAAGCCAATCGGACCTTTCAGGATCGCGTCGGCCTGATCGCAGATGTCGATGGTGGCTTGCGGGAAGGCGTCGCCGGTTGCGAAGTAAGCGCAGGCACCGAACAAGGCCGGCAGCAATTCGAACTGGACGTCGTTGCGCTCTTCGATGACTTTTAAAACCTTGATGGCTTCCGCGGTGATTTCAGGGCCGATACCGTCGCCGGCCAGGACTGCGATTTTGTAGTTTTTCATGGGATGGTGCTGGTTGAATGGATAAATCGATAAATACGGACTGAGATCCGAGCAATAAACCTACCGATTTTACCAGATAGCGCAGGTCGTAACGCCCGGAAATAACGTTTGCACACACTGCCGCTGCATTGCCCTGCTTCCGCATTTGATAGGTCAAACCGCTTACTGCCGCCGTAGTGCTGCGACGACAGGCCAGCCCAGCTGCCAAGCAAACGAATTGCATCCCGTCCGAACGCGACTGGATAGAAACAGACCTAAAAAGCTGGCCGATCAAGGATTGCGAGGCTTCGCCGGACAATCGTTTCGGCAGGTTGAGTATTGGAAATATCGACTGTAGGGTTTATAACCAAGGCAAGTTTCAATCGATTGACGCCATTTAACCGCCATGTTTACACTCCCGTTCAAATACTCAAGAAGCAGCCATGAGCGAAGCCGTAGTCGACATTCAGCAATCGGGCAATAACCTGGGCGTGCGCCTGCCGGCGGCCGTAAAGCCGAACCAACCAGCTACGTGCTCTGCGACCCAACCCAAGTTGTTCGACTGGCGCTTGGGCAAAGCCAATCCGTATCCGCTCAAATCCTTGCCGGGCGATTTGTTCGTTCAGGTTTGTGAGCGGTTAAATCAGATGCTTCAGATTGGTTCGGGCTGATATTGCTGAGCGCTTCGTTAACGTTTCCGTCGGCTGGATTGAATAGCATCAAACCCAGTATTGATGGCTTTGGCACTGGATTTCACTGTCGTTCTAGCTAGCCCTGCATGTCCAGTACTATGCCCCTCAATGCCGTTAAATTAAGGAATAGAGGCTGGTTCACATCCTGTAGGAACAGGCCATGCCTACAACCGAAGGCTTATGATCGCGGGCAGGGCCCGCTCCTACCATCCTTAACTTAACGACATTGCCATGCCCCTCACCGGTGCCTACGCCGGCCAGAGCTTGACGGATAACGACCTGCCCGCGGCCGGT
The DNA here is from genome assembly GCF_056850255.1 of Methylomonas sp. Uni0011. NCBI lineage: Bacteria > Pseudomonadati > Pseudomonadota > Gammaproteobacteria > Methylococcales > Methylococcaceae > Methylomonas > Methylomonas sp. Uni0011. Next base: position 27,257 of record NZ_JBVVNO010000020.1, on the reverse strand, counting down.
GCTGCGACACCATAATGATGAAACCTAGAGAATAGTAGCGTGAAAAAACAGTGATGTGGAAATTAAATTTTTTAGTTAACAATCAACGAAAAAAAATAGTATTTTTAGTTGTTCTGTTTTTTGCTTTTTTAGCACAGCGTGATTTGAGTAATTTGTTATTTGAAGCACCAGATTTTAACAAGTTAACTGTTAGTGAAGGCATAATAAAAATTCATAAAGGGCAAGGACGAGTACGAGACACTTTTTCTTTGCTTATTAACAACCAAGAAATGGTGTTTAGTTGCGGAATTAACGAATGTCTGCCAATTAACAAGACATTTGATTATCAAGGCAAGGCAGCGAAAGCGTGGTCGTATGAGACCAAAAATATTGGCCTAATGGGGAGTGAGAATTTGCTGTACCAACTAGAAATTAATGGGAAAATAATACTTAACTATCAAGATCAAGCGAAGCACTACATATCGACAAAATATTTTTCGCCGGCCATAAATTTAGTATTTTTTATTCTCGGAGCGGTGTTATTTATTTTATTACAATTTTCTAATAACCCGATACTACCTACAAGGAATGAAAAATGACTAAAATTTTTAAGAAAAAAAGCAAGTGTTATTTAATAAGGTTTTGTCATTGGTGAGAACTGGTGACTACAAAACCGCTGCAATTCTCCGAACATCAAAGACGCTTCTTAAAATATTGGCCGCCACGATTGTTTTAATTAAACTAATTTATATTGTTGCCCCAAATGACGATTCAATTTTTTATCAAGCGATTATTGTCGCTATTTCTATCTTAAGCTCAATTGCAGACTGGCATTATGACTGGAAAAATTTGGAGGTAAGGTTTACAAGCAACTCCTCTGATCCCGATGCTAAACAAATAACTAGAAAAATAATGAAGATTCGGTAATATTTATCTGCCCACTCTCCAATCCCTGGACGCTCCAGCCCGCTTATGGCAATAATCAGCAGGCATTGCGCCGCATGTACTCAACCTGCTACTGATTTTGCATCGTTCCCGCGCTCAAATCGATGATAATGGCTATTAACCGACCGAACCGTGGCGGAAACGGATTGCGCAGATCAAATCGCGGTCGGGAGGAATACCGCAGGATACAAATCGCGTACCTTTCTGGGCTAACGATTGCAAGGCCTAAAAATGTTCACCATGCTTATCCACCCTGGTTTGGACGGGCAAATACGGGCAGACATTCCACGAAAGCGCAGCTAATTAAACCGGGTTTGTCGGCTTAGCTGATAAGGTAGCGACTTCTTCCCATGATTTACTTGTTACATTGAATAGAGTCCGCCTAGTCAGCAAACCAATTTATCTGGTATCGTTGTCGGCGAAAGCCTACAAGCGATCCAGTCAAATCGGTTAGCCGTAGCGTTTTCAAATACCTATAACGTGGCGGCGACCCTTGCACGCCACGAATCCAGAATCATCCGTCAAAAACCGAGGCTTATCGTGAAAACATTAGAAGAATTCAAAAAATTTATCTTGAAAGGCAACGTGGTTGATCTATCTACCGGTGTGATTATCGGCGCCGCATTTACCGGCATCGTGACGGCGTTTACCAAAGGTATCGTCGAGCCTATCCTGGCATTGGCCGGCGGCGGCCCGCAACCGAAATTGACGATTCCGATTATGGAAAAAATGGTGGAAGTGACCGAAAAAAATGCCGCCGGAGAAAGTGTCACCCATATGGTCAACAAATTGATCGAGTTGGACCTGGGCGGCATTATCGGCGCTGTGGTCAGTTTCCTGATCACCGCGGCAGTGGTGTTTTTCGTGATCGTTAAACCGATGAACAAGTTGGTGGAAATGTCCAACCGCAACGCGCCAGCAGAACCAACTCCGGAACCGGTCATTCCCGAAGACGTTAAATTGCTGACCGAAATCCGCGATTTGCTGAAAAAATAAACCCGGCCCTACGGAAGGGGTTAACGACGCAACCCCTTCCCCTCTAAACCTTGTAGGTCGGGTTAGCCTAGCGTAATCCGACGACGCTCCGCACCCAGTCTGGTCACGCCCGCCGACCATCAACTCAAGGCATACGGTTGCCTCACCCCTTTGAACCGTTTCCGGGTTCAAACCGATCTTACCGACGATTTAACCGACCGAACCTAGGCGGAAAAGGTTTGCGCAGTTCACATCGCGGCCGGGAGGAGTAGAATTAGGCCGACCAGCAACGGAGGATAGAACTATGGCAGTTACCGAAAAGTTGAAGTTGAGCTGCGCCGAGTATCTGCAAGGCGAAGAGAGCGCGACGGTAAAACACGAATATTTGGACGGCGAGGTCTGGGCCATGGTCGGCGCCAGCGATGCGCATGTTTCAATTGCGATGAACCTGGCCTTTCTGCTGAAGCAAGCGCTGAAGGAATCGCCTTGCCGGGCCTATATTTCCGACATGAAAGTCAACGTCGCTGCGGCCAACGCCTTCTTTTACCCGGACGTACTGGTGAGTTGCAATCCCAAAGACCGGGACAACCGTTTGTTCAAACAACACCCGGTATTCATCGCCGAGGTATTGTCGCCCTCCACCGAAGCCTTCGACCGCGGCGCCAAGTTTGCCGCTTACCGCCAACTCGACAGCCTGCAGAGCTATTGGTTGATCGACAGCCGGACTCAGGCCATCGATTGCTTCAGGCGCACCGCAGACAACGCCTGGCTGTTGCACAGCCATACCGGACCTGACGATAAACTGGCAATTCCGGAGCTGAATTTGGAACTGGATTTTGCCGAAATATACGCCGACGTCGCGCTGGATTCCGAGCCGCCGCTGACGGCAACCCTCGGTTAAGCCGCTAAGCCAAGCCCGCCCCGCCCTACCCCGCAAACACCGACAACACCCGCAAAAAACTGTCCTCCAATTCCGCCTGCAAATGCAATCTCTCGCCGGTCGCCGGATGCGCAAAAACCATCTCGGTCGCGGCCAGCATCAAACGGCCCTGGCCGAAACGTTCCGCAAAATAACGGTTATGGCGGCCGCGGCCGTGATTGGCGTCGCCGATGATGGGGTGGCTGATGTGCTTCATGTGCCGGCGCAATTGATGTTTGCGGCCGGTTTCCGGGTAGAGCTCGACCAGGCTATAGCGGCTGGTGGCGTGGCCTTCGATGGCGACCGGAATTTCCGTTGTCGCCAGCCGCCGGTAACGGGTGCGGGCCTCGCGTTCCGCTTGCGGCTCGCCTTTCAGCCGGCGGTCTTCCGGTTCGTCGCGTAACGGATGGTCGATCAGGCCTTGTTCCGGCGTCCAGCCGCGGACCATGGCTTGGTAGGTTTTGCACACGTCGCCGGCCATCAGCGCTTTGCCCAGGCTACTGGCGGTTTGCGGGTCGCGGGCGAACACCAGCAGACCGGAAGTGGGTCGGTCCAGCCGGTGCACCGGGTAGACGTGTTCGCCGCCGTTCAAGGCCCGGGCGTATTGCAGGGCAAATTCGGTTTCGTGCTTGTCGATCGGGCTGCGGTGCACCAGCAAGCCGGCCGGCTTGTGCACCGCCAGCAACCACGCGTCGCGGTAAATTTCGATGAGAGGATTGTTTAACCGCACGGAACGAGCCGGCCGGATACGCGAAGCGAAGCCTACGCCTTTGGGCTGGCAGCCATCTCGTGCAATTGAATGTTGATCAATTTGATCGTCGCCAAAATGCCGGCAAACACTTGGTTGACGTGGACGCCGCGGGTCTTGCGCAACTCGCTGCCGCAATCCCAGGTGATTACGCACTCGGTCAGCGCGCTGGTATGGCCGCCTTTCGGGATGCGGATTTCGTAATCGGCCAGTGTCGGCAGCCGGTAATCGTACTTTTCCAGCACTTTGCCGATGGCATCGATAAAGGCGTCGAAGCCGCCGCTACCGGCGCCGGTAGCCTGATGTTTTTCGCCTTTGACGTCCACCCGCAAGCTGACGGTAGACGGCAAATCCAAGCCGCTATTGATTGCGCAAGCCAATAATTTGATGTGCTGGTAACTCTTGCTTTCCAGCACGTCGGCGATGATGAACGGCAGATCGTCGGTGGTGATGGTCTGCTTGGAATCGCCGATGCTGACGATGCGCGCCAGCACTTTTTTCTGATCTTCTTCGGATAAATCCAGTTCGAGCTGTTCCAGATTTTTCTTCAACGAAGCCTTGCCGCTCATTTTGCCCAGTGCGTAACTGCGGGTGCGCGAGAAGCGTTCCGGACCGAGCTTGGTTTTGTACAACCCGCCCTTCTGGTCGCCGTCGGCGTGGATTCCGGCAGTCTGGGTAAAAACGTCGGCGCCGACGATGGGTGCGTTGGCCGCGACCCGCTTGCCGGAAAAGTTTTCCACCATGTCGCTGATCCGCACCAGATGGCTTTCGTCGATCGCCAATTCCAGCCCCATCTTGTCGCGCAACACCACGGCCACTTCCGCTAGCGAGGCGTTACCGGCCCGCTCGCCCAGGCAATTGATGGTGCAGTGCACCGCGCTGACCCCGGCCCGCACCGCCGCCATCACGTTGGCGGTCGCCAAACCGTAATCGTTGTGCGGATGGAAATCGAATTGCACTTCCGGATAACGCTGGCACATGTCGCTGAAGCTGGCGAACACCTCGTCGGGCGCCATCACGCCCAAGGTATCCGGCAGCATGAAATGGCTGACCGGGCTTTGCCGCAGCCGATCCATCAAACCGTAGACGTAATCCGGGCTGTTCTTGTAACCGTTGGACCAATCCTCCAGATAGACGTTGACCTTCAAACCTTGCTCATGGGCATAGCCGATGGTTTGCAACACGTCGGCGCTGTGCTGATCCAGGGTCTTGCCGAGTTGCTCGCGGCAATGTTTCTCGCTGCCCTTCGCCAATAGATTGATGACCCGGCCGCCGGTGGATTTGATCCAATCCACGCTGCGGGTATGGTCGACAAAACCCAGCACTTCGACGCGCTCGGCAAAACCTTCCTGCCGCGCCCATTGGTTGATCAGTGTCACCGCTTCCTTCTCGCCTTCCGACACCCTGGCCGACGCCACCTCGATCCGGTCGACGCGCAGGTTTTGCAACAAGGCTTTGGCAATGCTGACTTTCTCCATCGGCGTGAAGGCCACGCCCTGGGTTTGCTCGCCGTCGCGCAGCGTCGTATCCATCAATTGAATGTGTCTGGCCGATGTAGACATGGTTTTCGTCGGTGTTGGTCGAGGTATTGCGCCCGGCAGCGAAACGCAATTGCGCGCCTATCGCCGCCGGGCTTGACCGGTTATTGTCCCTCAACCGGCACCCGCTTTGCAATTTGCGGCCGGATTCGTCGCCTGCACCCGGCCGTCAACGCCGGGTATAACGATGCTTGACGCCGACCGGAAAATACTCGGCATCGCCGAAGCCGTGCAGCGTGATCTGCGGCAACTGGCGCTCGGCCGGCGTGTAATGGGCGAACTCGCTGTTCAAGCGCAGCAATTGGGCTTTGACCGATTCGGCGATGGCCGGCACCATCTCCGCCGTCGGCGCGACGCCGGGCAACAGTTCCACCGCAATCTGCAGTTCCTTGTCGCCATCGGCGGTTTCCCGGGTCTGCAATACGAACTTGCCGCTGGCCCAGGCCGCGATCTGCGGCTGCTCCAAACCTACCGTCACGTTCTCCGGATAAATATTGGCGCCGTAATACGACACCGTGAAATCGGCCCGGCCGAACACGAATACGAACGGCAACTCCCGCGGCCGAAAGTCGGCCGGCAAGCCCAGATCGATATGCGATGTTACGCCGTATCGGCTTAAAAAATCCCGCATCTCGGCGAACGCGACCAAGCCGCCCTTGTCGGCGATGTGGTAGCGCAGCAGCGGTACGCTGGATGCGCCGGATACCACCAGGGTACCGTCGTGCAATTCAAAAAAGCGGCTGGCCGGATCGTATTGCACCAAGGTCGGGAGGCGCGACTCACCGAACAAGGCCCGGGCCGCATCCGGCCGCTCGGCCAGCCAACGCCGGATCGCGACGCTGTAAGGAGTTTCGTTACCCAGCACGCCGCCGTCGGCGGTGCCGTACAACGACGCACTGTCGCAGCAAATATCTGCAGAGCCGGTGCGCCGGGCCAGCAAGCTGCGCCATTCCTCGCTGAACACTTCGCCGGCGAATACCAGCTTGGGCCGGTACTTTGCCCAATCCATGCCTTCGGCAAGGCCGGCGTCGATCACGTCCTTGACGAACGGCGGATAACCCAGCAACACGGTTTGTTCGAAGTGCGGCGCCAATTCGCGCACCACCCGCAGAATCTCGGCCTTATTGTTGCCCGGCGTCGCCACCATCAACGGATAGCCCTTGCGCGCCAGCTGCCAGCAGCAGGAGGTGGTAAAGATGCCGCCGACCCAATTGCCCAAGGCAAAACACACCACCGCCAAAGTGCTACGCCGATCCGCTTGAAAGCTGTCGGCAAACACTTGCTCGAAACGCAGCGCCACCTCCAATTCGTCGGCGGCGGCGCGCGGCCAGAAGGTCGGCTTGCCGGTGGAACCGGACGACACCGCTACCCGATCCGCGCCGCGCAAGCTGCCACCGAAGCAGCGTTGCGGCAGCGGATAGGCCTGCATGTAATCGGCCTTGCCCATCAACGGCAGATTTTTGAACGCCGCATAATCGTTGACCTGCGCCGGATCGACCTGGCGCGCGGCCAGAAAATCGCGGTAGGCCGGCACCTCGGCGGCGCAGCGTTTGAACAGCTGCAAATATTTGTGCCGGACATCCAGCGCGGCATTCTCGGCCAGCAAACGATCGAGCGGCGTATTGACGAACCGATCGAACGCTTCGGCGGCCGGCGGCAACGGAAAATCGGACATGGCAATCCCCACGAAAAAAGTCGAAGCCAGATTGTAGCGCCATCCCGGCTCAACCCAACCGGCATTTGCGCGATAATCGGCTTTTCCTCGTCCGGCGTAGCGATCATGCAAGCACTGGTTTTATCCGACACCTTGGCCTACAGCACCGACTTTGCCGAGCCGTTGCCGGCAGCGGACACAGCCTTGATCGAACTGTGCCTGGCCGGCATCTGCGCCACCGATCTGGAATTGGCGCAAGGTTATGCCGGGTTCCGCGGCATTCCCGGTCACGAATTCGTCGGCCGCGTGGTGGCGGTCGGCGACCCGCAACACGACGCTTGGCTGCAACAACGGGTGGTCGGCAGCATCAACATCGGTTGCCAAACCTGCCCGGAATGTCTGCAGCATGGCCCGGAACATTGCCCGAACCGGCGCGTGCTGGGCATCCGCGGCCAACCTGGCGCCTTCGCCGACTATCTGACCCTGCCGATTCGCAACCTGCAGCGCATCCCCGACGCGGTGCCGGATCGGGCGGCGGTATTTGTCGAACCGCTGGCGGCGGCCTTGCGCGTGGCTGAGCAACTGGCGCAGCGGCCGGCCGGCGAAATCGCCGTGGTCGGTCCGGGCCGGCTCGGCCTGTTGATCGGTAAAGTGCTGGCCCTGGCCGGCCACGACGTCGTGATGCTGGGCCGGACGCCGGCTTCGCTGGCTTTACCGGCGGCTTGGGGCTTGCAGACCGGTCTAGCCGCCGATTGCCCGGACAACCGTTTCGATTGCGTGGTCGATGCCAGCGGCAACGCCGCCGGCTTTACGGCAGCGCTACGCCTGACCCGAGCGCGCGGCACCCTGGTATTGAAAAGCACCTTCGCCGCCGGCGCGGCGTTGGATTTAAGCAAAATCGTCGTTGCCGAAATTACGCTGCTCGGCTCGCGCTGCGGGCCGTTCGCTGAGGCGGTGGCGTTATTGGCGAAAGGCGCCGTGCCGGTGGAGACATTGATAGACGGCGAATATCCGTTGCGCGACGGCGTCGCCGCGTTCGCCCATGCCGCCCAGCCCGGCGTCCGCAAAATCCTGCTGCGGCGCTAAACCGAATCTTGCCGATATAAACCGACGATGGTCCGGATATTGACCAGCATGGCCACGCTCTCGGCCAGCAACGCCGGCCAAGCCTGCCAATACAGGTCGTTGCCAATCCAGGCCAGGCTGGAGGCCAGCAAGGCGATGCGCATCCGCCGATTGTCCAGATAAAACAACGCGACGGTGGTATTGATCGTCGCAAAGCCCGGCGCCAGCGATATCGGCCCCTGCCAAGAGCATGCGGTGAACGCGGCGAACGCCGCGGTAAATCCGGCGGCCGTCCAATGTTTGCCGGCCCCGTGGGTGACATAAGCGGATAACAAGGTGCGCAACGCGGTGCCGGCCATATTCAAGCCGGCGGTCCAGGCGTTCAATAAAAAATACTGGCCGGCCCAAAACAAGGCCCCAGTCGCCGACCAGCGACGAAACGCCCGGCCGCCCGGCAACCAGTAAGCGCGCCACTCCAGCACGATGCCGATACTGCCCACCGCATAGGCTAGGCTGTGCAAATCCAGGGTGTCGATCAATGCGGCCAAAGGCGGCGGATTCCTAAGTTGTAGATTAAATGCCACCGCCAGCGTGTCAACGGCCGGCGCGCCCGTTGTTCGGACGGGTCTGTTAATGTCAAATACGGCTACAGTCCGACCAGGATGATATACGCTAATCCGGATCGGGCATACCATCGGCCCAAGCCAATCTTCGCCACCCGACCCAGCAAACCGCCATGTTTCATTACCAAATCGATACCGAAATCGAAATCGCCGCGTCAGCCGCCAAAGTCTGGGCCATTTTGTCGGACTTTGCCGCCTATCCGGCCTGGAACCCGTTCGTCCGCGCCATTTCCGGCGAAGCCAAAGTCGGCAGTCGCTTGCACGTGCAAATCCAGGCCGGCAAAACCATGAAATTCCAACCGACCGTCGTTACCGTAGAGCCGGAACGGGAATTGAAATGGCTCGGCCGGGTTCTGCTTCCCGGCCTGTTCGACGGCGAACACCGATTTACCATCGAACCGCTGGCCGTGGACAAAATCCGCTTCCGCCACAGCGAGCGTTTCAGCGGATTACTAATCCCACTTTTCGCCGCCGGCTTGCAACGCGACGTGCTGCCCGGTTTTGCAACGATGAATCAGGCGTTGAAAGCCCGCGCGGAGCAGCAATAATGCAGGATGAATAGGATACGGTTGATCCGAACCGCCATATTCATTTTTTGTAGGTTGGGGAGGAGTCCATGTCATCAGCCTACGGGCTGACAGAATTACTGGAATCGACCCCTAGTTGACATTCTAAGCTTTGTGCTCAATGACGGCAGTGATTTAATGAGCCGCCATTCAATGTAAAGCTAAGGGACGCAACTTCCATGGAAAGTTGGCAAAGCCACTGAATCCGAAAATACACAAACCTACAAAACCACCCCGAAAAGGTGCGTCCCGCCGCTGCGGCGCTGAAGCATGTATTTAAATCTGGTCCGCAGGAAAAGATTGGTCAAGGGCGAGAGAAAGTCTGGAAGAAAAAAGCATATAACGAAAAAATGTAAAAATAAAAAATAATAACAGAAAAACTCCAAAAAAACTTGCGTTAATTAAATCTGAAAATAATGGCTGATTCGCATTAATACTGCAGAAAAAAATACTAAAAATAAATGCTGTCAAAATAGAAACAGGTGTACGTAATTCTATTTTTTCTTCTTTTATCTCATCAATAACATCTTTTTTCCGGCTAGGGCAACGTCAATATGAGTTTTGAGTGAGGCAATCCGAAACCGATTTTCAGTTTTAGAAAAGGAACGATCATTAAGTCTATCCAAAGCTTTACATGATCGGAGATGTTTAAGTTCGTCTGTTGTCATATAGCCTAAGGCTAAAGCATCAGCAATCAATTCACTTGTTAGTTGAGTTCTTCGAGCTTGCCACTGACTTCTCTCGTTCCAGACAAATAGTAAAATAGCTATCAATGATAGAGACGCCAACCCTAAAAAAGTCCATTTTGTAAAATATACAGACCAAATAATAAAAGTTAAATGAGCTGGTAATGATATTAATATAGTTATTGGTCGCGCAGCACCATACCCAAGAACATGAAATATTTCGTGAAGAAAAAGAAATTTAGGTATTGCTTCATCTTTTTCAGGTAAGCCACTTACAAAAACATGGGAAGAAAAAAATTGCGACCCAGTATATGTAGAGCCAATCCTTGTCCAGGCGCATAATGTATATATATCATTTCATCAAGTTTGCGCTTGAGCAAAGCATTTAAATTCAATAACCAATGCTCAATATCAGAGTAAATACTATACTCAAAAGGGAATCTATCGTTCAAAATAGAGCTCAACCGAATCGTTTTTCCAGCTACTCCTTTTGCAAGACAGCCATCTATAATTTTTAGAGTGTTAGTTCCTAGGTTATACATTGTCATGCAGTTTATGGCTAAATGGTTTACAAAAATAGCTATTATAATTAGACAAAATGATATTAATGAAGGATATTGGAAGGCGATAAAAAATTGAAAAAGTGGTATTGGATTAACGGCGATTATTTCAATCAGCATTAGAGTAAAACGCTTGGGGTTGCGTCGATAAATATCAATAACAAAAGCAGAAAATTTCAAGTTAAAGGTCCTCGGATTTTTTTATGATTATCTCCAAAATTGAAACCACATCGACATCATCAATATCTTCAGGTATTTTGAGCTGTTCGCGAACCAAAGATATAAACTCATCAATTTTGATGGCTTTATTGGTTTTTGATTTGATACGATCATGAAGAGCACAAGAGCTCTCAATAAAACCAATAATTCCCATCAAATAACCAATAACTTCAAGTACTGGTATTTCTTCCCCAAAATCAGTTTTGATTATTTTTGAATTTTCATCAAATAGCTGACTAAAATTTTCTCGTCCTATAAGATCACATTCATCCTTGAAGTTTTTTTGAAGAATTTCTTTTGTAATTTTGGTATACATGCTTATATATCCTCAAACCTGTGGCGTAATTCGGTGAATAAAAAATAAAAACATTTTAGTATAGTAGCTGTATGCAGAAGATAGAGTCATTTTCGCGCCCATGCTTGTGCCTGAGCACTGCTAATACAGGATGCTCGCCAGTCACATTATTAGTTGTTCTTTGAGTCAAGTAATAAGTACCCGCTGCTTCACTAAAAAGGCCTTAATCCAACGTAACCTTCTGGATAAAGAAGAACCGTATTTCCGATAATCAGCTTGGTTATCTAAGTATTCAAATTGAAACCTAGGATTCTAAAGTGTGCCAGGCGAACACTCGCGGAGGCTAGCGCCTGTATTCAGCGCCATGCACTGCCCCAGGAAACCCGAAAATACCAAGTCGCTTCGTGGTGTGAATGCATTGGAACGATTCATTAGGTGGTTCCACATGAGCAAATGGTAGGTATGTTTGCTAAATGCCCTATTATGATGTTCACGAAAACCTCACCTTTGTTAATTCGTCAGCCATTTTCTCAGTAATAGCAGAGAAAATGCTTTCTGACATTACTTGGTTCATATCATCAAATTGACCTTTAATAATGCTAGATACTTCGCTTGGAATTTTGTCGGCCAGTTTAGACGGAAAAGTATTGTATTCATAAACAAGTAACGCTGCAATTAACGGTAGAATGATCCATACTAACGGAACATGCGCAATGCCAACAACAGCCAACAATGCTATTAAGGCTTTTCCTATAGCAGTTTTTATCAATATACCAACGCCAACTTTCCTAATAAAATTAACAAGCACAGTTTGAAGAGCGGCTGATGCCATTACTTTCATTACAGCAGCTTTAACCGCGTTCATTACAGCGATTTTTCCTGAAGTCGTTGCCAGCATCTTGCTGATTGCCAGAACTACTTGTTTGCCAACGGTGGACTGAAAAAAATCTCCAATTTGTTGAGTAGCTGCATCAATTACTGTACCAGCGATTGAATAAGCCGCTGCATCATGATTCATTACAGCAATTTCTCTTCCTATCCAATTTTTTTCCTCTAGCACCTCATGCCGAATAGTAGACGTTCCTGCTCCGTGCTTAAGAAGTTCTTCGATAATTGCGTCGGAAACTGATTTGCATATACTATCTGACCCATAAAACTCTAAAATTGATGTCTCTACTGTTTTAATTACAACACCAGTAACTTCACTTTCAACATTATATCCTCGATATTGCTTTCCTCTGCAAAAAGCAATCATCGCTCCCGCATATTCTTCACTGGCTTCAGGTTTGTATGTTTTAATTTTATTCCCTTTTGACTCAAGTATGAATGTCAAACATTCTTTTGGGGTTAGCTTTAATATGCTTTGCTTAGTATCATGGTTTATTTTTCTAAAAAGTTCGTTTTTATGTTTCGCAATCGCGTCTTCTACAACTTTCGTGCCTGAATCAGCCATATTTGTACCATAAGTTTTGAATTTTATTTAGCCTAACTAGTAGTTAGGCTCCGTACAATTACCACGTATTTTGAATCATCACAATAAATTTGTGATCGGTAAGGAGTTTTCCCTTTTGTATATCATTCAAACTGTGCTAGTAACTTTTTTGTAGGTTGCCATGTTAAGGCCATAAGATGTGCGGGGGCGATTCCCATCAGGCACGCCGTTCGCGAACGGTGCGCCTCGCGTGGCTCAGCATAATCTATAGGTGGCCTCACCTTTTCGGGATTACAGCCGCCAGCTATAGATCTATCTACCGACGTTAGTCAGAAAAATCATCCGTCCGCAATTGGCCGAACTCAGCCAAAATATACTGACTGGCGCTTCTGCAATCCTAAGTATCCTTCAGTGAACTACTCGGCAAGTAGCCAACAAAGCCACCTCACCCCCAACCACCCGAATCTCCCCACGCAACCACGCCAACTCCGGATTGGCTTCTAAACCCGGCCGCCAAATTACTGCGGAATCGAACGGCGAGATGGGTCGCGGCGGTTCCAGCATGATCAGATTGGCCGGTAGAGCCGATCGGCTGCGGCGCGGGAAGCGACCGTCAATACCAGGTCGATGCCGTCTAACAAGGCGGCGGCCTGTCCTCGCTCCCGGCTCTGTTCGGCTGGGTCCGGCGGGCGCGGATTTGATCCTGGCAACGCGTTTGCCGCTCCGCCGCACAACCCCCAAATCCGAGCGGTTTTAAACCCGCGCCTACCGAAAATCGGGGCTGCATTTGCAATGACGAGCAAAGCCAAATAAGCTGCAGTCGGACGAAGCGGAAACCCGCTTGGCACCGGCGTGCGGGCTCGTCGCGATTCGTCCAGTTTAGCGGGCTCCGGCGATAACGCCGCAGAAAGCCCCGGTCGCACCTTTGTCGTGGCAGACCACGGCGAAGGTTTCGTAACGTTTTTCGCCCTAACCTTAACGAAAGCAGGCTACAGGATTGCAGTTTGGGTTTAACGGCATAGTGCAGGGGGTAGGTATGAACGGTCACCAACACGATCGGCGCGGGCCGACGTTCCCGATGCGGTTTAACGTGGTTACTTTTTTCCTGGTGGCGTGGCTTGGCTCGGGCTGGGCAGGAGCGGACGAGCCGAACCTGAGGCAACGGGCGTTAACCTACCCGGTATTGATTCCGCGAGTACAGCCCGCATCAAGCGAGGCTGAACAACCGGCCAGCACCCAGCCGGCCCAGCGGGTTGACGACAAGGTGTCCACACCCGCGGTTCAGCGCTTGCCGGACCGAATGACGGTCAAACCGTCACTGCTGTCGCAAGATCAGATCCGGCTGAAAAAAGAACTGCACGCGCTAAACCGGCAGAAAAAACAGTTGGAACAAGAGGCGGCGAATGCCAGGAGTCAGCTCGATCAGAAACAGGCGCAGTTGAATCAAACCAGCCAACCCTTGTTAAAACAAAGACTGCAGTTGGAGATCAATCAGATCAACTCGCAACTGGGTAGTCTGCAACAGAACCTGCAAAACGTAGACCAACAGCGGCAAACCTTGATGATGCACATCACCGATAGCAGCGATTATCAAGACGATACCGAGGAGTTGACACCTGCCGGCCAGACCGGCTCCGAAGGCCCCGGCCGCTGGAACCCCGATGGCCGCCAGAATTACTGTTTTATCGCCACGGCTGCTTACGGCAGTCCGCTGGCGCAGGAAGTGGTGGCCTTGAAACGCTTCAGGGATCGGCATTTGCTGCAATATTCGTTGGGCCGGGCCTTCGTCGATGTTTACTACCGATATTCGCCGCCGGTCGCCGACTATGTCGCCCAACACCAAGCCGCCCGGATTGCGACGCGGATGCTGCTCTGGCCGATGGTGACGGCACTGAAACACCCTGCCCTGTTTTGGTTGAGCCTGTTGTTCGGGCTGGGTATGGCCGTTAAGCGCCAGCGTAAACCGGTTACCGGCGTCAAATTGTAAAGGCCGAGATGGCGGCCATGAGCGGATTGCCCCCTTTGCGCCACGCCCTGTTGGCCGGCGTGCTGAGCTGGGTCGCTGCCGGCTGTAATTTGCTGCACAGCGCGGAGAACCTGGATTTTCCGGACGATGCCGAGTCTGGCGCCATCATGACCGGTAACTGGCCCAGCCAAGCGCAGCGCTTGCGGGAACTGGGTTTGCGCGAGTTTAAACAACAACGCTACGATCTGGCGTTAAGCCATTATCGGCAAGCCCTGGCATTGGCGCACAACACCGAGCCGCCTGAATTCAGCGGCGATTTATTTTACAAAATCGGCCGCAGCCATCTAAAACTCCAGCAATACGCACAGGCCACGACCGCCTTTGAAAACGGCCTGCTGCAATTCGACGCCGAGCACGAGAATGAGCTGGCGATATTGCACAACATGTTGGGCACCACCTATCGAAAATTGGGCGCGATCGACAAAGCCGGGGCGCATTTGGAGCAGGCTCTAAGCTTGCGGCGTAAACTGGCCGACGGCTTGGGCGAAGCGAGGACGCTGGGCAATCTGGGATTGACTTATCTGGCGCAGGGCCGCTACGCCAAAGCGCTGGAGATCTACGATCAAGCCCAACAACGGTTCTCCGCATTGCCGGAGGCGTCAGTTCGCGACAAAGGCACCATCCTCAGCAATATCAGCGCGGTTTATGCCGAAATGGGCCGATACGACACGGCCCTGGCCCAGCAACGCCAAGCGCTGGCCATTTTCGAGGCTGCCGAGGATATCGACGTCCAGGCCGATATCGCTTCGGCTTACCACAATCTCGGTTATATCTACGCCGAACAAAAAGATCACCAGGCCGCAACCAAAGCCTTCGAACACGCCATTGCGATTCGCAAGCAGCTCAACGACCGTTTCGGCGTCGCGGAAACGCAAAATAATCTCGGGCTGACGCTAAGCGAGCAACAGCAGCACACGCCAGCGCTGGCCGTGTTATCGAGCGCACTCGACGTGTTGCAACAGCTCGGCACCCGTAAGCCGACCGCGGCCACTTACGATAGCATCGGCAGCGTTTACGCCCGCCTCGGCCAACTCGAACCGGCATTTAGCGCCTACTTGCAAGCGTTGGCAATCTGGCGCGACATTGGAGACCGCGACAATGCCAGAATCACCCTGGGGAACATCGGCGCCCTGTTCGAGCGGCAAGGTCAACAGACCTTAGCTATCGCCTTCTACAAGCAGTCCGTCAACCTCAGCGAACGGATACGCAACGACTTGAAATCCCTGCCGGAACAGGATCAAAAAGCCTATCTGGCCAGAGTGCAGGGTTTTTACCGCAGTCTTGCCGATCTATTGCTGCGCCAGGACCGGGTGATCGAGGCCCAACAAGTGCTGGATCTGTTAAAAGTGCAGGAAGCCGCCGACTTCCTCGGCCCGGTGCGCGGCAACGAAACGACCGGCCAGGGTGTCGCCGAATTGCCGGCGGAGCAAGACATCTTAAAAAACTACGCCGCTTTGGAGCGACAAGCCATCAGCACCGGCCAGGCACTGGTGGCCTTGGACAAACTGGACCGCTCCCAGCGAAGCCCGGAGCAGCAAAAACAGTGGCAGGAATTGGACCGGCAGCAACGCAGCCTGCAACGTGCCTTCGCGACCTTCATCGAAAGCCGCGAGATTCAGGCTCTGATCGGCAATCTGAGCCGGGAAGCCCGAACCGCATTGCCGGCCCTGGAACAACTGCGCTCGCTCAAGGACAATCTGGCCCGCTTGGGGACACAGACGGCGTTGCTCTATCCGTTGGTGTTGGACGACCGCTTGGAGATCGTCCTGGTCGGGACGCTGAGTCCGCCATTACATATTCCGGTGCCGGTGGACCGCGCAACATTGAATCAGGCGATTTTGGACCTGAGAACCGCCCTGACCCGGCGGCACAACGACGTCGAACAAAGGGCGCAGACACTGTACCGCTGGCTGGTACAACCGATAGAACCACATCTGCACCAGCTCGGCGCCAAAACCATTCTCTACGCCCCCGACGGCGTCCTGCGCTACATCCCGCTGGCGGCCTTGCACGACGGCCGGCAATGGCTGGCGCAACGCTTTAACACCGTCAACATAACCGCTTTATCTCTGACCGAACTCGAGACCCGGCCGCTGCGCGAGCCTAAATTGCTGGCGGCGGCCTTCGCCAGCGGCGATTACGATTTCACCTTGGGCGACCGGCATTTCGACTTCAAAGGACTACCGTTTGCCGGCCTGGAAGTGAATGATCTGGCCGCTTTGTATCCGGGGGCGCTAAAGCTGGTCGACCGCAACTTCACTCCCGCTGCGGTACTTCCGGAACTGAACCGGTTCAATATCATTCACTTCGCCACCCACGCGGCGCTGGTGTCAGGCAAGCCGGACGAATCGTTCATCCTGTTCGGCAACGGCGAACGGGTTACTGTCGATCAGGTCAAGTACGAGTGGTCGCTGGAAAACGTCGACTTGATTGCGCTCAGCGCCTGCGAAACCGCTTTGGGGGCGTCGCTGGGCAAGGGTGAGGAGATTTTGGGGCTAGGCTTTCTGATGGAAAACGCCGGAGCCCGCGCTACGTTGGCATCGCTATGGTCGGTGGACGACGGCGGCACCCAGGCCTTGATGAACGCTTTTTATCGCGCCCTGCAACAACCCGGCACCACCAAGGGCGATGCCCTCCGCCAAGCCCAGCTATCCATGATAACCGGCGCTTCCGGCCCTGGTTCCGACGAAGGCCGCGGCGTGCAGACCAGCGACGGCGACGGCGGCGTTTCTTTTAGCCACCCCTACTACTGGGCTCCCTTCATATTGATCGGTAACGGCCTTTGAGCCAATCGGCGGCGGCTATACCAGGCCATGCGCTTTAACCGACGGGTACACCAAAAAAGCCCCTGAGCAGGGGCTTTTTATAGATACGGTCGCGGCGTACTTTAGAACGGAATGTCGTCATCGAAATCGTCGTAAGCGGCCGGGCCGGAAGGCGCCGGGCTGCCGCCAGCGCCTGCCGGGCGGTTGTCGTAGGCACTCGGCGGCGGCGTGTTGCTGTCGGCGTAGCTGGTAGTGCCGCCGCTGCGGCTGTCGAGCATGTTCATGTTTTCGGCGACGATTTCAGTGGTGTAGCGGTCCTGGCCGTCCTGGCCCTGCCATTTCTGGGTACGGATACGGCCATCGACGTAGACCTGGCTGCCCTTTTTCAAGTACTCGCCGGCGATTTTGGCCAAGCCGCTGAAAAACACCACCCGGTGCCACTCGGTTTCTTCCTTACGCTCGTTGGTATTGCGGTCGCGCCAACGGCGGGTAGTCGCCAGCCGGATCGTGGTGATGGCGTCGCCGCTCGGCATGTAACGTACTTCCGGATCGGCGCCGAGGCGGCCGATCAGCATGACTTTGTTCAGCATGGTTGTCTCCGTGTGTTGTTCAGCAGCAGCCTAACGCCATTGCTGTAAAAATTGGTTGAGTTGGTCTTTGTCCAGGCGCTGGCTGTCGACCTTCAGATAAGCGGCGCGTTCTTCGAAATGCAGCCGGACTTCCTCGACACCGGCAATCGCCAGCAATTGTTTGGAAAAGTCGCTACCCCGTTCGGCGGCAACGCCTTGTAACGGCAACAGCAGATTGGCCCAATAGCGCGGCGGCGACATGAACAGCGCGATCAGCACCCAACTGGCGGCCACCCCGGCCGAAAACAGGAACACGGCAACGGCGCCGAATTCGCCGTACAACCAACCGCCGGCCGCCCCGCCCAGAAACGCACCGAGGAACTGGCCGCTGGAGTAAATCCCCATCGCAGTGCCTTTTAAATCGCCCGGCGCGGTCTTCGAGATCAACGACGGCAAAGTCGCTTCCAACAAATTAAAACCGCAGAAGAAAATCCACAGACAGGCGATCAGGCCGATCAGCTGGCCGTGCAACACCACGAAGCCGAGATTGGCGACTACCAGGGTCGCGATTGCGCCAAGAAACACCGGCTTCATCTTGCGTTTCTTCTCGGCAATGATGACGAACGGAATGATGCCGGCCATCGAGGTCACCAACACCGGCAAGTACACCATCCAGTGGCTACCACCGTCCAGACCGGCATCGCGCATCAGCAAGGGCACCACGACGAAGCTGGCCATCAGGATCAAATGCAAGGCAAAAATGCCGTAATTCAGGCGCAGCAGGTCGGGGTTGGTAATGACGCTGCTCAATTCCGACGGGATGTATTCGGCGTCGCGGTGAGTGCTGATCTTTTCCGGATTGGGTACGACGAACAGAATCACTAGAATCGCCAGCGCGGCCAGTAACGCAATCATCCAGAAAATGCCGGCAATCCCGAATTGGTGGGCGATGATCGGCCCCAGCGTGATGGCGACGCCGAACGACACGCCGATACTGGCGCCTATCGTTGCCATGGCTTTGGTGCGGTGTACTTCCTGGGTCAAATCGGCCAGCAACGCCATCACCGCCGCCGAAATCGCCCCGCAACCCTGCAAGGCCCGACCGATCAGGACGCCGTAAATATCGGTGGCCAATGCCGCCCAAACACTGCCGGCCACGAACAAGACCAAGCCGATCACAATCACAGTCTTGCGGCTGAAGCGGTCGGACAGCAGGCCGAACGGAATTTGCAAAATGGCCTGGGTCAAGCCGTAAATACCCATGGTCAAACCGACCAGTTTCGGCGTGGAACCCGGCATTTGCTCGGTAAACAGCGACAACACCGGCAGCAGCATGAACAAACCCAGCATTCTGAGCGCATAGATACTGGCCAGCGACACGGTCGCCCGCTTCTCCATGGCCGTCATCGGACTGGTAATATCCTGAACCTGTGTCAAACCTGTAACTCCTCTTTGCCTCGGTACGATTTAAGCCGCTTATAGTACCAGTTTCTCGCCGGCTTCCTCCAGCGCGAACCGGCGAAATCGGCCGGGCGCCGGGCGCGGATTGCCGGCCCGCGCCGGTTGCGCGCCACCCCAAGCCACGACCGGCTTACCGGCGACGCTGGCTCGGGATATACTCTGACTTTGCTTCGGACCCGGTCGGGTCCGTTAACCCCAAATTTCAAACTCGCCTCCCGGAGGGACGCCATGAACCGTTTCACCCTGCTGCATTTGACCGCCTTGCTGATCGGCGGCAGCCTGCTCGGCGCCTGCTCGTTTTCCACCAGCTCGGAAAGCGCGTTCGACAGCTCGAAAGCCTTGTTCAACAGTGCTTCCAGCCCGTTCAAATCCAGTTCCGATTCCTCGGGCGACGCCAAGGAAAAATACGAAGCAGACGTCGCCGATTACACGGCCGATTTCGTGGTCAGTTCCAGCGGCACGCTGGACAGCTTTCGCACCCGCTTGAGCGAACTGGCGGAAAACCACGGCATCACCGATTGGGAGAACGACCGCTACACCTACCTCGGCATCGGCCGCGGCCTGCGCAAAGCCAAGCTCGGCAAGCCGCAAATCTCGGCGTTCACGGAAAGCCTGAGCCGTAACGATCCGATGAAAAAACAAGCCATCGAAGACGGCCTGAAAAAATAACCGGACCCCGCCATGCTGCAGCGTGCGCGCTTGGTTTTCGGCCGCTGGCTGGTTGGCGCGCTACTGGCGGCCGCGGCCGGATCGGTCGCCGGCGCCAGTTTCGACTTTTTGTACATCGAAGCCAACGAGGGCAACGCCAGCGGCGGCCACGCCGCACTCCGCTTCGGCGACCGGGTTTACCATTTCCAGCACGTCGAGCCGGGCTTGTTACGGCTGTACCGCGACGACTTCGCCGCGTTCCGCTTCGCTTATGCCGACCAGCAGAACCGCACCCTGCACGGCCACCGCATCGAAGTCGCCGACGCCTACTACCATGCCTTGCAGGAGACTTTCGATCGCCGGCTGGCGCAACAAAATCGCGAACTCAGCCTGTTGCGCGCGTTACAGGAAGACGCCGATCTGAGCCGCGATCTGCAGGATTCGGAGCAGGTTCCGCAACTGCGTCTGCGGGCTCTGGGCTATTTTCTGGAAGAGTATCGGGCCGCACCGATTCCGGCTGCGGCCGCAGGCGGCGACAGTCCGGAACTGGCGGCATTGCGCGCGGCGGCGCTGCAAAAGTACGGCCCGGATTTTCTGGCGCAAAAACGCCGGGACCTATGGCAGGAGTTGTCGACGCTGGCGCCCGACGATTCGGCGCAAGCAAGCGCTTCGGTCCCGCCGGCCGGCGGCCTGACTTTCGCCCAGCAATACAAAAACCGCTTGCTGAACCTGGCCGCGCTCGACCTGCTGCTGGCCGGCAAGTCGCCGCGGGCCGATGCGTTATTGCCCCTGAGTGGCGCGCATTACCGGCTGAGCCAAGCGCAGCAAAACACACTCATCCAATACCGGGACCAAATCCGCGCCGATCTGCTCCGGCTGCTGAACAGCGAACGGCCGGACTGGGGTTATCCGTTGTTGGTGGGCATGGCCCGGCTGCACGCCCTGCAGCAATCCTTGGCCGGCGGCTATCTGACGGTGCTGGATCGGCGCGCCGCCGACGCCGACCCGTATGCGCCGGCCGTCGACCTGCCGGCCGCGCTGCAGTATTCCCGGCAATTATTGAGCGCCGCCAACGCCCCATTGGCTGCGGCGCAAGCGCTCGACGAACGTAGCTATGCCACGATCGAACACGGCGCGAATGCGGTATTCGCGTTGGAACGCGCCCTATCGGAACAACCAGCCGCCGCCCTACCCCGCTTCAGCAATACGCCGGACAAATCCGCGCCGGCGGACTTTCCCCGGCCACCACTGCCGGCGGCGACAACCGAGGCTTACCGCGCCGGTGCCGCCGCCCGTTTGGCCGATTACCGCCGGCAATTGTTCGAGCGCTACGCTTACCATCTAGTGCAGCGCAATTGCGTGACCGAAATCTTTCAGTTGCTGAATGCAACCGCCGCCCAAGCGTCGGCCACAGTCGATGCATCCGACCTGGCGACGCTATCCGAGCAGGCGCTGGGCGCTTATCTGGACGGCCATTTTCCGAATCCGATTCCGTTCGTCGCCTTCGACCGGGTCGGCGAACGCTACCGCACCGTTGCCAGTTACCAACTGCCCGCCTACCGCGACCGGCAGATTCGAGAGCGTTACCGGACCGCGCCGGATTGGTGGGTAGATCTACAGGAATCGAACAGCTTGACCTCGTCCTTATACCGCTGGCAAGGCAGCGACGCCGCCTTCGTGTTTTTCACCCAGGACGCGGTCTGGCCGCGGCCGCTGCAAGGCGGCGTCAATCTGGCCGCAGCGGCGCTGGAAACCGGATTCGGCCTACTGAGCTGGCCGTGGGACGCGGGGCAACACCTGGCAAAAGGCATGAAAGGCTGGGCGGTGAGTCTGCCGGAGTTGGTGTTTTTTAACATCCGCAAGGGCTCGTTTCCGCATTTGTTGCCGGACGTAACCGCACCCAACAACTGAATCGGGATCTGCCGGTTAAAACTGGACTTGTCGCATCATCGATACCGGGTTCCGGTTCGCCTTTGGGGGTGACGAAAATCTTTGCCTCGTCATCAATCCCCCTTTGCCCAAGCCCCGGCATTCCCCGTATAGTATCCGGCTGTTAAAAATCCCAGGACTTTACCGCAGTGGACACCATCAGCATACGCGGCGCCCGCACCCATAATCTGAAAAACATCGACCTCGACCTGCCGCGCGACAAGTTGATCGTCATCACCGGCCTGTCCGGTTCCGGCAAGTCGTCGCTGGCCTTCGATACCATTTATGCCGAGGGCCAGCGCCGCTACGTCGAGTCGTTGTCGGCCTACGCCCGCCAGTTCTTGTCGATGATGGAAAAGCCGGATGTCGACCATATCGAAGGCCTGTCGCCGGCGATTTCGATCGAGCAAAAATCCACCTCGCACAATCCGCGTTCGACGGTCGGCACCATCACCGAGATTTACGATTATCTGCGGCTGCTGTACGCCCGGGTCGGCATTCCGCGCTGCCCGGAACACGGCGTGTCGTTACAGGCGCAGACCGTCAGCCAGATGGTCGACCAAGTGCTGGCGCAGCCGGAAGGCGAGCGCTGGATGCTGCTGGCGCCGGTGATCAACGACCGCAAAGGCGAGCACGTCTTATTGCTGGAAGACTTGAAGGCCCAAGGCTTTTTGCGCGCCCGCATCGACGGCGAAGTCTACGAACTGGACGAGCCCCCCGCCCTGGACTTAAAGAAAAAGCACACCATCGAAGTCATCGTCGACCGCTTTAAAATCAGGGACGACATTCAATTGCGCCTGGCCGAATCGTTCGAGACCGCGCTAAGGTTATCCGAAGGCCTGGCGATTGCCGCGTCGATGGAAAACGATCAGCAATTGCTGTTCTCCGAGCGTTACGCCTGCCCGCATTGCGGCTACAGCCTCAGCGAGCTGGAACCGCGCATCTTCTCGTTCAACAACCCGAAAGGCGCCTGCCCCAGTTGCGACGGCCTGGGCGTACGCCAACATTTCGATCCGCAATTGGTGGTGCACAACCCGGACATCAGTCTGGCCGGTGGCGCGGTGCGCGGCTGGGACCGGCGCAATGCTTACTACTACCAAATCATCTGCGCGCTGGCCGCCCATTACAATTTCGATCCGGAAGCGCCGTTCGCCAAGATTCCACGCGACGTGCAAGCCATCATTCTCTACGGCAGCGGCAACGAAAACATCGAGTTTCAAATTCAGATGGGCAACGCCAAACCCAAAGTGTCGCGCCATCCGTTCGAAGGCATCATTCCCAACATGGAGCGCCGGTATCGGGAGAGCGACTCGCAAATGGTGCGCGACGAGCTGGCGAAATATCTGGCGCAACAGACCTGCTCGGTCTGCGACGGCGCCCGGCTGAACATCGGCGCCCGCAATGTGTTCGTCGAGGACCAGCCCTTGCACCATTTGACCCGACTGCCGATCCGCGACGCCTTGCATTTCTTCCAGGCCTTGACCATCGCCGGCCATCGCGGCGAGATCGCCGCCAAAATCAATAAAGAGATTCAGGAGCGGCTGGAATTTCTGGTCAACGTCGGTCTGGATTACCTGACCCTGGACCGTAGCGCCGATACGCTGTCCGGCGGCGAAGCCCAGCGTATCCGCCTCGCTTCGCAGATCGGCGCCGGCCTGGTCGGCGTCATGTATGTGCTCGACGAACCTTCCATCGGTTTACATCAGCGCGATAACGAGCGCCTGTTGAACACGCTGTTCAGACTGCGCGACCTCGGCAATACCGTGATCGTCGTCGAACACGACGAGGACGCCATCCGCGCCGCCGACCATATCGTCGACATCGGCCCCGGCGCCGGCGTCCACGGTGGCCAAATCGTTGCGCAAGGCACGCCGGCGCAAATCCTGGCCGACGCCAATTCGCTGACCGGCCAGTACCTATCCGGCGCACAAAGCATCGATGTGCCCAAAAAGACCACGCCCAACGATCCGGCCCGGCAATTGACCATCAAAGGCGCCAGCGGCAATAACCTGAAAAACGTCACGGCCAGTTTTCCGGTGGGGCTGTTGACCTGCGTCACCGGCGTCTCCGGCTCCGGCAAATCGACCTTGATCAACGATACGCTCTACAGCCATGCCGCCCGCGTCATCAACGGCGCCAGTTGCATCCCGGCGCCGTGCGAGGCCATCGAAGGCCTGGAGCAATTCGACAAGGTGGTCGACATCGACCAAAGCCCGATCGGCCGCACGCCAAGATCGAACCCGGCCACCTACACCGGCATTTTCACGCCGATCCGCGAATTGTTTTCGGCAGTGCCGGAGGCGCGTTCGCGCGGTTACAACCCCGGCCGCTTCAGCTTCAACGTCAAGGGCGGCCGCTGCGAAGCCTGCGCCGGCGACGGCGTGATCAAAGTAGAAATGCACTTTCTGCCGGACATCTTCGTGCCCTGCGACATCTGCCACGGCAAACGCTACAACCGGGAAACGCTGGAAATCCGCTACAAAGGCAAGACCATCCACGAAGTGCTGGAAATGACGGTCGAAGACGCCGCGGCGTTTTTCTCGGCCATCCCCAGCCTGGCGCGCAAACTGCAAACCCTGATCGACGTGGGCCTGAGCTACATCACGCTGGGCCAGAACGCCGTGACCCTGTCCGGCGGCGAAGCGCAGCGGGTCAAGCTGGCGAAAGAGTTATCGAAACGCGACACCGGCACCACGCTGTACATCCTCGACGAACCGACCACCGGCCTGCACTTCCACGACATCAAACAATTGCTGAGCGTACTGCACACCCTGCGCGACCACGGCAACACCCTGATCGTGATCGAACACAACCTGGACGTGATCAAGACCGCCGACTGGATCGTCGACATGGGCCCGGAAGGCGGCAGCGGCGGCGGCACGCTAGTCGCGGAAGGCACGCCCAAACAAATCGCCAAGCATAAGACTTCGCATACCGGGGCTTATTTAAAGCGGTTTTTCAGTTGATGCGACTTGCCGCCGCGCGATGGACTGCTGATTGGGATCAGTCCTATAAATAGTGGACGAAGGAGACGAGCTGTGGCCCTAGCGCTAAAAGACCGGCAACAACACACCTACGGCGAATATCGACAATGGCTGGACGACGTGCGCTACGAATTGATCGACGGCGCCGCCTATCTGATGTCGCCGACACCCGATTTGGCCCATCAAGACGTTGCCGGGGAAATTTATTGTCAAACCGCCAACGCATTGCAAGGCAGTTCCAGCCGCGCCTTCATCGCGCCGCTGGACGTACGCCTACCGAGCCACGACGAAGCAGACGAACTGATAACCAGCGTCGTACAACCCGATGTATTGGTGGTCTGCGATGCCGATAAACTGGACAGACGCGGCGTGCGCGGCGCGCCGGATTGGATCGTCGAAGTCTTGTCGCCCTCCACCGCCAGCCACGACCAAATCAAAAAACGCGATCTCTACCAACGCCACGGCGTCCGCGAATACTGGCTGGTCCACCCTGTCGACCGCCTGCTGTTCGTCTACAAGCTGCACAACGGCGAATACGGCAAACCCGAGCTGTACCCGCTGGAAGGCGAAACCCAGGTCGGCATTCTGCCGGAGATCGTGATCCGTTGGGACGAGTTGGTCGCGCGCTTGCCCAAGGATTATTGAAGGATACAGCGGCGTCATCAAGGCCTGCACAGCCAAACCTGCCGTTTAGCCGAGGACGTTCGTCCTGATGCCACCCGCATGGCAATTTTGCGTCTCGGCGACGAACTCGTAGTGCGCCAAACGCCCGCCAATGCCTCAGCTTCGAAGCCCCAATGCCTTGGCGGTTGATTTCATCGCCGAAAGCAATCACAAAAGCCGCAGCAAAAGCCACTGTTCTATCAGGCAGATTGCCAAAAAATGTGAAATGCCTCATACCAAAAACGGCCATTTTGTAAAAAAAACTGACAGAAGCACAGTCACCCTGATGGATGTGAAAATCGGTTTTAATTGATTGAAATCAAACAAAACTATGATTTTTAACTTGACACTCCATTATTTAAAATCGACCACTGCAGTCAATTGATGTGCATAAAAAGCTGACACCCACGGATTCGACGATGTCGACACCGCAAAAACCCGCTAACGCCAGAGCTTTACCCCTCACGCCTGCGCACTTGCAGCAGGCGTTTCTGGCCGTCTGCCGGCAACGCCGGCATTTTCCGGCGGATGCCGATATCTGGCAGTTGCGACGACATTGGCCGGCGCGCAAGAGCGGGCTATTGGCGGAGATTCAGAGCGGTGACTATCGATTTTCCCCGCAGCATAGGCTGTGCAAAACCGATGGTCAGATCGTGCATCTTTGGGCGGCGGAAGACGCGGTGGTCATCAAGCTGTTGAGCGCTTGGCTGCGGGATAGGCCGACCGTGTCGCCGGCCTGCGTGCATGTCAAAGGCCATGGCGGCCTCAAACGCACCGTGACCCAGATCCAGGCCAAGCTGGGCGACTACCGCTTTGTTTGCAAAACCGATGTCAAGGGCTACTACCCAGCCAGCGCCCCAGACACGCAGCTCAATCAAAACTGCTACGCGACCCTAAAGCCGATGTAGGGTGTGGTGAGTTTACGAACCGCACCGTCCGCGAACGATGCGCTTCACGGTGTTCAGCACATCCTACAGCCCTAAACAGGCTGTCCTGAAAGCCCCCTCTCCTCGCGGGAGAGGGCTGGGGTGAGGGGAATAGCCCTGAATCAAACCTGCAACCGCTTGCCCTGACAGCAATACCCCTCCAAAACCACCATCGGCAAGATCGAGCACGGTTTTGATTTTCTGGGTTACCGCTTTTCCCGGCAACCCTTGCAACTGGCGACCGTCACGGTCGAAAAACACGTTGAAACACTGCACCGGCTTTATGAGCAACAGACCCGGAAAAAAGCCAACTCAGTGGAGTTGGCCTCGGTTCTGGGGCAGTACCGTCAACGCTGGCGGCGCTGGTGTACTGCCGGATTGGACGAAAGAAGCCAGCAGGACCTTATTTGCCCCGAGTACGCAACCATCGCTGACCGAACAAACCAATCCCGAGCAGCATGAGTGTACTGGGCTCGGGGACGGTCCAAACCGCGTATGTGAACGCGGGTAAATTTGTAAAATCATAATTTGCTGATCCTGTCTGTGCATGCGGACGTATAACTGTGGGGTTGGTACTTCGAACTAATAATCTCAATCCTGTTTGTGTGCCAACTGAATTTGTGTTCAATATTGTGACTAGTATACAAGTCTGGATATCCTCACATCCTGAAATCGAGGATGGGTTGCGCGCGAATCGTGTGTCCGCGTCGATAATTTGCTTTAAAGCGCTAAAAGCGGCGTCTATAGATGAAGGCGACTGAAACGGGAAATCAGTGTTCTGATCGCATCCGTTAAACAATGCGACGCATGTGCCGTCACCAATCCGGACATTGTAGACGCTTCCATTAACGTTGATGCCGGTGGCTCCGATCAATATATTATTTGAGTCGGTGATTAGTGAAGCAGCGCTGCTACTGTGCAGGGGCAGCATCAACAGAAATAAAACAGCGGTTAGCAGGCTGGTGAAAAACTCCCAAAGCCAAGCAATCCGAGACCGATAACGGCTGGTAGCGGTTAAAATAGGCTACCTAAATTTGGAGATGCCCCAATGCGCGGACACGATGCCATCCAACACAGCTGGT
>NZ_JBVVNO010000002.1:496135-560109 GCF_056850255.1 Methylomonas sp. Uni0011 | reverse complement strand
AACCAACGTGTTCGATGCGTTTCAGGCTTCGCCATCTCCTAGCAGGCTCGCCGCCGTGTCCCGCCGAATCGAGTTCGTCTCCTGCGGACCGCCAGTTCGCCTCCGATTGCTCTCCACCCCGTTTCGCTACGACGCAGTTATCTTCTGCTACAGGGCCTTGGCATACCCTGACATGGACTTTCACCATGCTATGTGTGCGCCGTCACGAGCGCACTAGGAGCAGGCCATGCCTGCGACCGAAGGCGCTTGATCGCGGGCGTGGCCCGCTCCTACCATCCATAACTTAACGGCATTGCCAGCCCAGCCGGAGGCCGCCACTCCATCAATACTTGATCGTGACGCCGACGAAAGCCGAGCGGCCCATACCCGGCACGTTTCGGCCCCAAGGCACGGTGACGTTGGGGGCGGCGGTCGGGTTCATGCCGTAGCGGTCGCCGAGATAGGAGCCGGCCAAGGGATGGAAATATTGTTTATCCAGCACGTTGTCCAAGCCGACGTCCAGCCTGACACTGCCCCATTCGTAGCCGGTTCTGGCGTTGAGCAGGATGTAGGACGGCGTCTGAACTTCGTTACGGATTTGCTGGACATGGGATTTGCCGTCGACGAACTGCATTTCCAGCGCGCTCTGCCAACTGCTCAAGCGGTGGTCCAGACTCAATTTCATATTGAACGGCATCATGTGGTACAGGTTGCCGCCGTCCATCCGCTCGCCGCGGACGTAACTCATCGTGGTATGGGCCGCAAATTCGCCGAGCTTTTGGTCTTTGTACAAGCGGGTGCGAGCCGACACGTCCATACCCCATAGCCGCGCATCGTGGTTGGCGTATTGCAAATAGACGTACTGATTGTCCACCGTCAAGTTATTGATGGTAGGCCCGCCCGTGTATGACGTTGCCGCGGTGCGGCAGCCGTTCGCGTCGCGAGCCGGATTGGTATTTACCAGACAGCGATCCGCATCGATGAAGTTATTGACGTACGTAAAATACGGCGTGACGTTGACTTCCCACAAATTGTTTTGCGGCTCGTGAAATGCTGCGGTCAAACTGACGGTATGGGCGGTTTCCTCGGTCAAATCCATATTGCCGACATAGCCATTACCATCGCCGAACCAGCCTATCATCGCCATATCCATTTTCCGCGCGCCCCAGACGTAACGCTCGTACAAATTCGGGGTGCGGTTCTTGCGGGCATAACCCAATTCGTACTGGCTGATGTCGTTGGGCGTGAACTGCACCAGAGCCGTCACATCGAAAGTGTCGTTGGTCCGCCCTTTATCGCGAGCGTTGAAGGCGTTGGCCGCCGTCAAGGCTAATTTCGCGCCTGCAGGATCGGGATTGTTCGCCAAATTGCCATTGGTGCCCAGCAGATTCGGGTTGTAGGGGCTGACGTTACCCGTATCGGTGCTGGTGTGTTCGTAGCGCAAACCCAGCAAGCTTTTCCATTGTTCGTTCCAGCGCGCTTCCCATTCGCCGAAAAAGGCAACCCGCTCTTTCTCCGCATTGTTTAAATTGATGTAATTCTGCGGCGCCATCATCCAGTATGCCGGATTCGGCGTGGGGTTGGCCGGCCCGGGATCGTTATGCACCGCCGGCCAGTAATCGTTCAGCTTGTTGGCGTGGTATTCGTTGCCGATTCTGAAGGTATCGCGCTTGCCGTAGGGGATTTCCGCCAGAATTTTGTAGCCCAGGTTGCGGCCGCGGGTTTCCATCGGCATCCTGTCGTTCGGAAAAGCAAAGCCGCCGCCCGACACCGTACCGTCGAGATAGCGGTTGTGCTTGTCGTCGCCGATGTCCATGCTGTGCTGGGTCGATTCGAAGTAGAACTTACTTTCCAACGTACCCCAATCGAAACTGCCCTTGTGCATGATGTTGCCGAAGATACTGTCGTTATTGGTCAGGTCCATACGCTGGTTCGGAAACAACTGGTAGGGCATGTGCTGCTGGCCGCCTCTGACCACGACCAGATGGTTATTGGATTTGAACGACAACGCCGCGGAATGGTTCTGGTTGACGTAAGCCGTGGAGTTGACGATCTGGCCGTTGCCGTCGTTGTAATTCATGCTTTCGGTATGCGAACCGGTGTAGTCCAGCCGGACGTTCTGAGTAGCGACGCCGGCCGCGATACTGCCGCCGAAGGCGTCGCCGTTGCTGCGGTAAAACGACGACACCGAACCGTCCAGCAAAATATCCTTGCCCGGCTCGGCAAACACCGGTTCCGGCGTTTGTACCGAAATGGTGCCGCCGATGCTGTCGCCGCCCAGGCTCACCGGCGTCACCCCGGTCAGAATCGTGATCTTGCCGATATTGCTGCGGTCGATATACGACAACGGCGGATTCATGTGGTTGGCGCAGGCCGAAGTCAAGGTCATGCCGTTGATGTCGATTTTGACCCGGTCGTCGTTCAGGCCGTGGATCACCGGCAAACTGGACACGCCGCCGGCCCCGTACAAACTGACGCCGGGCGTATCCTCCAATAACTTGGCGGTGTCGCTGACCGCGGCGCGCTTGCTTTCCAGAATATCGGCTTCCATCTCCGATGCGCCCAGGTTTTTTACGCTGGGGAACTTGTCGGTGACGATCACTTTTTCCAACACCACCTCGGTTTCGGTTCTGGCCGGTTCCGGCGCGGTCTCGGCAGCCAACGCCGAAGCCGCGAAACAGAGCGATACCGTGCCGAGCCATTTATCGCACCGCAGCCGATTACCGCCGGACGTTGCCGTGGGTTGGTTCGGAAGATGCGACGGTAGATTTGAATTGAAATTGTTCATTGCTTGCCTTTCGAAAGTCTGAAATCGGGGCGAACGCCAGGGTTCGGCCAGAATTGAGTCAAGCAACAAGCGCACCAAATTGTAAGGCTTTGTAATATTATAACTTTCTAATTTTATGTTTTATGGATTAACCAAAACTATGTTATTTGCCACACGCAAAATAGGCGATATGCCGCAACCCCGGCCGACGATTTCGGCTGTCTAGCGGCCCTGCCCGTGCAATCGCGCCGGCTGCAATTCAATCCGCCGCGACGCCGGCTTTGCCGGAAACGGCGGCACAGACTTACAATAGCCCGCCTTCAATCACCTAACTTTTCGGAAAACACGATATGAAATACAGCCCTTGCGTCGACCAATGCACCAGTGACGGTACTCATTGCTCAGGCTGCGGCCGCTCGCACCAGGAAATCGCCGAAACCAAGCAATTGGTCAAAACGGTGGTCGACTTCATCCAGAAACAGGGTTACGACAACCCGGAAGAGTTTGTCGACCGCATCAGCAAAAGCATTCTGAAAAAGCTGCAAAAAGCCAACGGCTGAGAAGTTTCAAGCGCAGCCAGTTTCAGCCGCCGTCGGCGGCCAGCCGGTAGCCGACGCCGACTTCGGTCAACAGATAACGCGGCCGGGCCGGATTTACTTCCAGCTTGTGCCGCAACTGGCCCATGTAGATGCGCAGATAGTGCTGGTCGTGAATATGCTCGGCGCCCCAAACTTCGCCGAGTAATTGCCGATGGGTCACGACCAGGCCGGCATGACGCACCAGGATGCCGAGCAGGCGAAACTCGATCGGCGTAATCCGCACTTCGTTACCGGCGATGAACACTTTGCGCCGCGCCAGATCGATTTTTAATTGCCCGGTTTCGAAAGTCTCGCTGGCCGCGACGCTACGCGCCACCCGGCGCAACAAGGCCTGCAAACGGGCATGCAATTCGCCGCTGCCGAACGGTTTGGTCAGATAATCGTCGGCGCCGGCATCCAGCGCCATGATCTTGTTCTGCTCCTGGCTACGGGCCGACAACACCAGCACCGGCAGATCGGACAGTTGCCGCAAGCGCCGGGCCACGGCAATACCGTCCATGTCCGGCAAGCCCAAGTCCAGAATCACGCAATCGGGCTGCTCGCTTTTCAGCAGCGCCAGTCCGGCCTTGGCGCAATCGGCTTCGGCGATGCGCCAGCCGCGGTTGGCCAGGCTGGTCTTCAAAAAGCGCCGGGTTTGGCTGTCGTCCTCTATCAGTAAAATCAACGGTGCCGCATCGTTCATCCGCCACTCTCCCCCGTTTCGCCCCAATCCAGCGCCGGCGGCTCGCGCAGCGGCAAATCGATGATGAACGCCGCGCCTTTACCGGCCAGATTCGTCGCCCGAATCCGGCCGCCGTGGGCGGCGACGATGGTCCGGCACAACGCCAGCCCCAAGCCGACGCCGCCGTGTTCGGTCTCGCCGCTCAGCCGGTAGAATTTGTCGAAGATTTTCTGCTGCATGCCGTCCGGAATTCCGGCGCCGTAATCGGTAACGGTCAATTGCAAACCGTCCGCCGCCAGTTCCGCGCCAATATCGATCGGGCTGCCCGGCGGCGTATATTTGATCGCATTCTCGATCAGATTGGCCAGCACTTGCTCGAACAAGACGGCATCGACCCACAACAACGGCAGGCTGTCCGGAATTTGGGTACGCACCGGCCGCTCCCGCAGCGCTTTATCCAGCCGGGTCAACGCGCTGCCGACGATTTCCTCCAGCGCGTTCCATTCGCAATGCAACGTAATTTCGCCGCTGCTGAGCCGGGCCATGTCCAGAATCTTGCTGGTCAATTCGGCCATTCGTTGCGCTTCGTCGAATACCGCCCGGTAAAACTCCTGGCGCTCGGCCGCCGATAAGCGGTCGGCATTGTCGATCAACGCGCCGGCCGCACCGCTGATCCGGGTCAACGGCGTGCGCAAGTCGTGGGAGATCGCGCTGAGCAAGGCGTTACGTAACGCTTCGGCCTGCACCTGCAGGCCGGCTTCGCGGGCGCGTTCGGCCAGATACAAGCGCTCCAGCGCCTGGCCGACCAGATTGCGGAAGGTTTCGAACAAAGCCAGTGCCTCCGGATGCACCAAGCGCGACGAAGGCTCCGCTTTGACCAACAACACGCCGAATACGGTCTGCGATCCGGCCAACGGATAATAGGCCGCACCCTGGCTGTGGCGAGTCGAGTTCGCCGCGAACGCCTGCCGGGCCGCTTCGGTATCGAAACCCGGCCCAACTTCGGCAACCGACGCGGGCAGGCGCCGGTTCTCGTCGGCCGGCACGATGAGCGCTTCGGCGCCGAATTCGTCGCGTATCCGCTCGGCAGCCAACGCCGCAATCGCCTCGCGGCTCTGAGCATCGGACAAAGACCGGCTTAAGCGGTACAAGGCGTTGGCCCGGTTTTCCCGTTGCCGGGCGATTTCGGCCTGGCTGCGGGCCCGATCCAATAAATTGCTGGTCAGGCTGGCAACGACGATCATGATGGCCAAACCGACGATGTTTTCCAGATCGGAAATCGCAAACGAAAAAATCGGCGGCGCAAAATAATAGGCGAACACCGGCGGGCTCAGCAGCGAGGCGGTCAGCGACGCGCCGCGGCCGTAACGGCTGGCGACCAGGAATACGCCGAGCATATAGCTCATCAGAATGCTGGCCGGCTCCAATATGCTACGGAACGGCCAAGCCGCCAGCGTGCAAATAAACGGCGCGGCGATCCCGCAAACGTAGCCGGTGAAGCGCTCGCTCCGGGTCCTGGCCGGCAGGCGCGCCTCCGGTCCGGCATTGCCCTGCCGCCGCCTGCTACCGAACATAGCCCTCAACCTTCCCGCCGGACATCCGCGTCAAAAGGAATGGGCGTTGACCAGAAAATGCACGCCGATACTGGCGAAATAACCGAGCAGGATCACCGGACACCATTTCATGTGGTTGCTGAAGGTATATTGTCCCTTGGCCTGGCCCAACAAGCCAATCCCCGGCGCCGAACCGATCGCCAACAAGCTGCCGCCGACGCCCAGGGTCAAAGTCAACAGCAGCCATTGGCCTTGGGTGATGTCGGGGTGCATGGTCAAAATCGCGAACATCAGCGTGCCGTTATCGACGAAGGCCGAGCACAGGCCGATCGCGATATTGGCCAAGGTCGGGCTGAGTTGGCCGTAAAGCAGGTGTGAGACGGCGTCGAGATAACCGATATAACCCAGGCCGCCGATGCCCATCATCGCACCGTAAAAAAACAACAGCGTGTCCCATTCCAACCGGCCGACTTTGTCGAAAATATCGAAACGCGTCGATTGGGTGGCGGCGGCCTGGTAATCGCCGCCGCCGAAAAACAGCGAGAACTCCGACTGGTTCAATGGTTGCGCTTTTTCGGTTTTGTGCAGGTAGTAATAAAAAAACTGCAGTAACGACAATCCCGCCATCATGCCGGCCGCGGCCGGCAAATGCAGTTCCATATCGAACACCACGGCCAACGCAATCGTCACGCCGAACAGAAACAGCAAGCGCTTCGCGCCGCGCGGCAACGCGACATCCGCCATTTCGATGCTGGGAACTTCCTGCGGCAGCGCAAAATGCATCGCTAGCGCCGGCACCAGGAAATTCACCAGACAGGGTAAGAACAACTTGAAGAATTCGGTGAAACCGAGGATGCCGTGCTGCCAGACGAACAAGGTCGAAATCCCGCCCAAAGGACTGAACGAACCGCCGGCATTGGTTGCGATTACGATATTGATACACGCTAAGGACACGAAGCGCGGATTGCTCTTGCCGACCGCGACCGCCACAGCCCCCATCAGCAGGCCGGCCGTCAGGCCGTTGACCACACAAGAAAGCAAGAACACCAACAATCCGGTCATCCAGAACAGTTGCCGATAACTCAAATGCTGACTAACCAGCCAGACTTGCAAGGCGTCGAACAGGCGCATGTCCTCCATCGCGTTCAGATAGGTCATCGATACCATGATGAACAGCAACAACTCGATGTAAGTCTGCAAATTGCTGCGAAACGCGGCGACTGCCAGTTCATCCAGTCCCTGGTCCCGGTAGGCCAGCACGATAACGAACCAGATTAACGCCGCCGCCAACAGCATCGGTTTGGATTTGCGCAATTCGGTCACTTCTTCCAGCATCGCCGCGACATACGCCGCCACCATGACCAAAAGCGAAATGTAACCGGCCCAATGGCCGGTCAAATCCAAAGGTTTTAGGCTTTCCGGCGCCGAGCCGGCATCCGCGGCAGCCAGTGCCGGCAGCGCCAGGGCTGCCAGTCCCAGCAGGCCCGATATCATCATCCGCACAAATTTCTCCTTACCCTGATTCGCAAGCGCTCCGAATCGACGGAACGCTCCGCCAAGCTCGGCACCATCGCCTTAATGTTTCCATTGGCCGCCCGCCGCGACGACCGCGCCGCCTAAACTTCCACGGCCCGGAATTCTAGGCAGCCGGACGTAAAAAAGGCGTAAAGAGCGGCCGGGATAGTTGCCGAGGATTTGCCAAATCCCGGCAAATTTGCGGAAATGGGCGGTTTTAGCCCGAAACTATCGTTAGCCCGATGAAAAATAAAGCCCTCGCCGACCTGCCCCGTCACAACGTCCCCAACTTCCCCGGCTGGTGGGCCGCATTGGGACCCGGCGTGGTGTGGATGGCGCTGGCTCAGGGCAGCGGAGAACTGATCTGGTGGCCGTATATGGTCGCCAAATACGGTTTGACCTTTCTCTGGTTGCTGGCACCGGCCTGTTTGTTGCAATACCCGTTGAACTTGGAAATCGGTCGCTACACATTACTGACCGGGGAAAGCATTTTTCACGGCTTCATCCGCTTGAACCGCAGCTTCGGCGTGTTTTTATGGCTGCTGATGACGGTATCGTTTCTGTGGTTCGGCGCGTTCGCCTCGGCCGGCGGCACGGCGATGGCCGAATTGACCCATTGGCCGGAGGGCTGGAGCCAGCGCGGCCAAAGCCTGTTCTGGGGCTACGCCTCGATTGCGGTGTTCGTGACGGCGATTCTGGCCAGTGGCGTGGTCTATACCTTGATCGAGCGTTTCATGAAGCTGGTGGCCGTCGTCACCGTGGTCGGCCTGCTGTCGGCCTGTTTGCAAACCGACGTGCTGAAGGCACTGCCGGAATTTGCCCAAGGCCTGTTCGGGCCGGTCGGCGACATGCCCCGGCCCTGGGATAACCATGACGCCAGCAAACTGCTGACCGCCATCACCTTCGCCGGCCTCGGCGGCTTCTGGATCTTGTTTTACTCGTACTGGCTGCGCGACAAAGGCGCCGGCATGGCCGGTCTGGTCGGCCGCATCACCGGCCTGGGCGGCGCCGAGGAAGCGGTGCTCAGCGACGGCTTTCTGCCGGCAGACGCCGAACAAAGCGCGCAAAACTGGCAATCCTGGCGCCGATTCTTGAGCGCGGACATCCTGGTCGGCATCGTCGGCAATTTATTGACCACCTTGATGACCTGCCTGCTGGCCTATGCGCTGCTGTTTCCCAAAGGCTTGCTGCCGCAGGAATACGAACTGGCCGTCGTGCAAAGCCAGTTCTTTGCCGTGAGTTGGGGCGAAATCGGCCGGCTGCTGTTTCTGGTGGTGGCCGCGGCATTTTTGACCGATACCTGGCTGGCTACCGCCGACGCGGTCAGCCGGATTCAAGCCGATATCGTGTTGACGCTGTTTCCGCAGGCCCAACGCTGGCCGGCCCGGCGCTGGTATTACCTGTTTCTGGCGCTGCTGACCTTGATTACCTCCTTTACGATGCAGCTCGATGCGCCGGGGCCGTTGATCCTGACCAGCGCCCTGATCGGCTTCGCCGGCACCATCCTGTTTCCGGCGGCCTTATATCTTTTGAATTACCGGTTATTGCCGCCCCATTTGCCGGAGTGGGCCAAGCCCAAGGGCCGGCCCTGGCTGCTGGCATTGAGCTTTGCCGTGTATCTGCTGCTGGCACTGCTGTATCTGCGCGCCAGCCTGTAACGGCCCACCGCTTTAAAACTCGTATTTCAACGAGCCCATTACATTGATCGGCGCGCCGGGGATCACGCCGAAATTGCTGCCGGCCGAGTTGGCGTAGTATTCCTTGTCCAGCAGGTTGTTGATATTCAATTGCGCGGTCAACCGCTGCTGACCGATTTTTTGGGTGTAAGCCGCCATCGCATCCAAGCGGACGTAACCGGGCAACAGATAGCTGTTATCGGAATCCCCCGGCCGCGGCCCAACCGCGACCGCACCCAGCCCGGCTTTGAAGGCCTGGTTGAACTGCCAGGTGCCCCACAGGCTGCCCTGATGGCGCGGCACGTTCTCCAGCCTGTGGCCTTGCAGGCCGTCGAAATCCTGGGTGTAATTGACTTGGGTATAAGCGTAGGTCGCCAGCAAATGCAGTTGGTCGGTGACTTGCCCGGCCAAATCCAACTCAATACCCCGGCTCCTGATTTGCCCGGCCAGAATCTGAAAATTCGGATTGGCCTGATTCGGATCGTCGGTCAGCATATTGGTTTTGGTCAGATAGAAAAATGCCAGTGTCGATGAAAATCGTTGGTCGGCCGATTCGGTTTTAATCCCCAATTCGTATTGCTTGCCGCGCTGTGGGTCGAATTTCTCGCCGCTGGCACTGACGCCGTTATTGGCGCTGAACGATTCGCTGAAACTGCCGTACAGCGACAGCCAATCCTGCACGCGGTACGTCAACCCGGCTCGTGGGCTGAAGGCGTCGTCGTTGGCTGGACTGCGCCCCAATTCCGCCGCTTGCAACGAGACCGGCGAAAAATTCTGCCCTGTGGTCACGCTGTCGTAGCGCCCGCCCAACAAAATATGCAAGCGGTCGAACAAGGTGATCTGGTCCTGCAAATAGGCACCGACCCAGGATTCACGCCGATAAAAGAAGGCGTTATCCACGGTCAGGGCATCGAAATCGACTTGGCCGTAGGCCGGCGCGTAAATATCGATCGGCGCGGTCGGCGCATCCGAATCATGGGAGCTGGTCAAAGAGTGAAAGCCGTCGAATCCGACCAGCAGATTATGTTTGCTACCCAGAATTTCGAACTTGCCGTTCAGATCGATATTGCCGGAGTGGCTAACGACGTCCTGCACACCTTTGGTAGCCACTCGATCCAACGTGCGCATGTCGTCGCGCAGCCCAAAGTAGTTATACAAGGTCGGCCCGCTCAGAGTCCAATCCTTGAACAAATAGCGCTGGGTTATTTTCCAGTCGTCATTGAAATGATAGGTCCAATCTACTGCAACCGAGGTGCTTTCCAGAGTTTGGCGGTGAAAGCCGTCCTTCAGGTTACGGCTGAGCGGAATCGGCGCCGGCCGACCGTTGACCGCCGGAATGCCGTAGTCGGCATTAAATTGGTCGTGTTTGTATTCCAGATCGACGTTGGTTTCGAAGCGGGCGCTCGGCCGCCAGGTCAAACTCGGCGCGACGAAAAAACGCTGGTTGCCGACGAAATCGCGAAACGATTGCTGGTCGGTATACGACCCGTTCAGCCGGTACAACAAGGTCTTGCCGGCATCGAGTGGGCCGGTGGCGTCAATTAAAGTACGGTATTGGTCGAAAGAACCGAACTGCTGCTGCAACGAGTAATACGCGGTATCCAGCGGCTTTTTGGTCACGTAATTGACCATACCGCCGGGCTCGATCCGGCCGTACAACATCGCCGCCGGCCCCTTCAGAATCTCGATTTGTTCGATGTTGGCAATATCATAAATATCCTGGCGATTGTACAAACCGTTGCGGTAAGCGTCGCCAAACCCGGAACCGGCCAGACCGCGGATCACGAAATTGTCATACAGGTAACCGCCGCCGGTACGGCCCAACACGCCGCTGACGTGGCCGTTGACCGCATCCGGCAAGGTCATGGTCTGTTTGTCGGCCAACACCGCTTTCGGCACGATTTGGATCGAGATCGGCGTTTCCATCACCGGAGTATCGGTTTTGGTGGCCGTGGTGGCGTTGGGCCGGTTGTAATCCGGATTGTCCGGCGCATTCCAGGCATAGACCGGCTTGCCGACCACCGTCATCGCCGGCATCAGCTCCGGGCTGGTTTTGTTGTGCAGCTCCGGCGGCTTGGGCTGAATCGTCACGGTACCGTCGCCGGTGGTTTGCGCCCGCAACGGCGAATCGGCCAACAGCATATTCAGCGCTTCGGCGTCGGTATACTCGCCCTGCACTGCCCGACTACGTAGATGCTCGGCGATGTCGGTGCCGTAAATCAACGGTTGCCGGCTCTGTTTGCCGAACTGCAACAACGCCTGGTTCAGCGCTTGGGCCGGAATATCGTAATAATGCTTGGCGCCGACGTTTTCCGCCTGAGCCGCCGGGGCCAATGCCAGGGCCGTCGACGCGACTAGCGCACGGCAGATAAAAATCGAACGGCAATACGTTGCGTGGGACATGAACACTCCTGATTCGTCTCGGTTACACGGCCGCGATGCGGCTGCTAACCATAAAGACGGAACCGACGCAAAAATCCACATTGGCCCGGCGTCAATAATTCCAGCCACTACGGCAGCGCGATCAAACCGGCCCAGGCCTCTGACGGGAAAATGTCTTCATATTGTCACGGCGGCTGCGGCATAATCGATCTAGCGCGCGTCGTGGCGGGCCGCGCTACCGACTTACTCCATAACAACGATGAGGAGCGCCCCATGACCAGATCGAACCTACTTGCCGTGATGTGCCTGACGCTTTGCGCCGCCGCAGCCCACGCCGACTGCGTGGACCCCAAAGACACTTACGATGCCTACAACGAGGTCGCCGACACCGCCCAAGACCGGCCGTCGGAATTTTACGTGCTGTCCTACTCCTGGGCGCCGCGCTATTGCGCCGAAAAAGGCGAAAAGCGCCGCCCAGGCCAAAAAGATTATCTGCAGTGCGGCAGCACCACCCATTTCGGTTACATCCTGCACGGGCTGTGGCCGCAAGGCACCCTGGCCAAACCCAACGACTACCCGCGGGCCTGCGCCGGCGACCAGCCCAAAATCGACCGCGCACTGATGGCGAAATATTTCTGCATGACCCCCAGCGCCTGGCTGTTGCAACACGAATACGAAAACCACGGCACCTGCATGATCGATCAGAATCTGCGTACGCCGCAGGCCTATTTCGATAAAGCGCTGGCACTGCACAGCGCGCTGCGCCTGCCGGACCAGCAAATCACCAACGAAGCCAAGGGCAAAGCCTGGTTCGTACAAAATAATCCGCAATTGCCCGAAGACAGCGTCTACTTCGACCGCAACGCCAAGGAATGGCGGGTCTGTTACGACCGCGATTTCGCCCCGTTCGCCTGCCCCCGCCCCGGCGGCCAAGGCGGCAGCGACTCGGACGGCAACAACGGCAACCCCGACGCCTGCCCGGTCAAAGGCAATATCTCCGGCAAGAACCGCAAATACTACTTCGTCCCCAGCCACCCGAGCTACGCTGGCGTAGTCATCGACTTCAGCAGAGGCGAGCGCTGTTTCGATACGGTCAAGCAGGCAATGGCGGCGGGCTGGAAAAAAGCGCCTTGATTTTTTAGCTATTTGCGGGCGAGTTTCAGCGTTTCCGGCGATTTGATTTCGCCGGAAACGTTAGCGATTGGTGTTGCCTTGGCTGTTTTGGGCTGCGCGGCGGAAAGCGGCCAGAAGCAGGCGTAGGGTGTGGTAAGTTTACGAACCGCACCAATCGCGATCGATGCGGTGCACTTTGTTTACCGCATCCTACGGCCCTTCAGGCTGAAGCTGTTGATAGTGTTTTGATCTAATTTCCATGTGCATACCTTACTGGCATTTTGGGTGTTGCACTTCGGTTTTGAATCCGCCCGGACATTAAAATTTTCTTATAATTATCATCTGAAACCAAAGATATTGAATGAATAATTGCCTTCTGAAAAACATATTCCGGTACTTAGTTTTTGGGGTATTGATGTTTTTTGCTGTAGTTGCTGCTTTTATATATAAATCGCCGCCCATTTCTTACTCTATCCCTTCACCATCTGGCTCTGTTTCAATTGTTAAACGATGGAATGGGGAGGGTTCATATGTTGTGAATTTAATGCCATTACATAGATGGTTTTACAATTCAATACAAGTTCTTCCGCCGCAAGAGGCTGAAAATATTGTAGACAATGGAATTATTTTTGGTTGGGAAAATGACCAACATCTCATAATAGGCTGGCCAACTGGATTAAGACCCATACACGGATTAGACCATGTGGAAGATATCAGTATAACCTACAGACCATATGAACCTGATATTGATCGAATAGTAGGAAATAAAATATTTAAACTTCGGTTACATGATCTGGTCGTTTCTTTTATGGAAACCGAATCCTCGCAGGGTCTATATAAGTCAACCTATAGGCCAGTTCCTATGAGAAAATGTATTATTGAAATTAGCGGTTTTGATGGTGAGGTATTTGAAGGGGTTACTACCCAAATCATTGGCAATGGACATGGGCTGCCCAATGATCAAAATACTAGCTTCGGAATGATTGATGTAAATTTTGTTTTTTCAAACGCAGTTGGACGCTATGCTTCTCTTACGCCAACTCAAGCTAAAGTTGGTCCTGTTTTTCCTGATTTGATGAAAAGCGTACCAGCACAAACTCCCAATAGTCTTTACTACAGAAGTTATAACCCATCAGAAGTATTAGATCTGTTTTCATGGCTCACAAAAGGTAAATTCGACGTGAAAGTTGGATTGAATTTTGGACAGGAAATTATCTTCTACGAAGCTGATATTATTCTTAATAACGATGTTATTGATAAATTTAATGCATGTTCAGCGAAGACAAATATCTATGGTCAGCCTTTTCATGTGCCTTCTGGTGACTAAAGGTGTGGATGCAATAAAGGCGAATACTCGCTTTCTCCGATTCGCTGAATGTCTCTTATGGGTCGATTTTGCTCATTCGTTCGAAACCACTGCCACACAACATCAATATATCTGACCTTTTGTTAGCTCCGCGCTCCAGGCAAGCCCGGTAACCCAAACCGACAGTGCAGGACGGGGCCTCAAACGCCGTCGGGTAATTTCGATTCCATCATTTGCCGCCGATCCAATTTAACGCCGTCAGCAACGAAGGTGCCGTCGCCGACGGCGTGCAGGGTGCGGCGTTCTTCGCGTTCGTCGTCGAGGTAGGCTGCCAGCCCTTGCAGCACGACGATGTTGTGCTGCTCGACGATGTCGATTACCCGGCATTCGATGTTTGCCAGGCATTCCCCGATCAACGGCGCCGCAACTTGTTTGGCGCGGATTGCGGTCAAACCAAACTTGGAGAACTTGTCGGTATCGGCACCGGAGCAGGTACCTATGCCCACCGTCTGGTCGATCAAATCCAGCGTCGGGATCGCGATCACGCATTCCTTGAATTCGCACAGCGCCTGGTAGGAGTGGTTCCACGCTCCGGTGGTGATCGCGAAGCGGGGCGTGAAATCCATCACCATGGTCCAGGACAGGGTCATGATATTGTCGCACCGGCCGTCGTTGGTCGTCACCAGCACCACCGGGCCGGGTTCGATCAGCGTGAAGGCTTGGTTAAGCGGCATGGGTTTCATATCTATCGCTCCGAATGTAAAACGCCGATTGCACCGCCGACGCCGCAAACGCACCGCCAGGGTTGCGATGGTTCGAGTCAAACTGTGGGGGTAAGATGGCGCCGGGTTAGCGCAACACCACCAGATACCGGGTCAAGGACATGATTTTAAGGCCCGGCACCGCGGAACTGAAGCCGGCGACGGCCTGGTCGAGGGCATCGAGCCGAAACAGGCCGCTGATCCGTTTATCCGCCCAAGCCGAGTTCAGCAGCAATACCTTACCGGGGCGGTAGGCGTTGATGCGTTCGACCGCTTCCGCCAGCGGCACGCCGTCGAATTGCAAGTAACCGTCGCGCCACACCGCCATGTTTTCCGGCCGGCCGGGGCGGACGGATATTTGGCCGCCCGCAATTGCGGCGGTTTGGCCGGCGGCCAGCGGGTTGTGCCGGTCGCCGATGCGAATTTCGACCCGGCCTTCGACCAGTTCGACCTGGGTTTGCGCACCGGTGCGGCGCACGCCGAAAGCCGTACCGATCGCCCTCACTTCACCGGCATCGGTGACGGCCAAAAACGGCCGCTGCGCATCCTTGGCCACGTCGAAAAAGGCTTCGCCGCGCAACAACTCGACCCGGCGTTGGAGCTTATCGAAACGAATCGCCAATGCGCTGTCGGCGTTCAAAATAAGCCGAGAACCGTCGGCTAATACGACGCGGCGCTGCTCGGCCTTACCGGTCAGATAGTCGGCCTGCCATGCCAAGGGCGGATAAAACGCCGCCAAGGTCAACGCCAATAACACGCAAGCGGCAATTGCCGGTGCCCACCGTAGCCGCCGGCGCCGATTTCGGAGCGGCGGACAGGTCGGCGCGACTGAAACCGTCGCCGCGGCATCGGTAGCCGGCAGCCGGCCGCGTTCCTGCAAGCCGGGTTCGGCGCCGGGAATCGGCCGGCCGCGCAATTGCCCCAGCCCCTGCCAGACCGCCTGGGCCCGTTGCCAGGCCTGTTCGTGGGCCGGATCCGCCTCGCGCCAGGCCGCCAAACCTTGGCGGTCCGCGGCGGAAAATTCGCCGGACTCCCGTTTCGCCAGCCAAGCGCAAGCCTGCTCCAGCAAGCGCGAGTCGTCGTCCGGCAGCGGTGCGGTGGTCATGGCAGATTCCTGAGTCAACGGTGAAGGCGATATATGATAGACGAGGCCCGTAGCCGGAACCACATCGTCCGGCTAGGGCTGAGCCAAGGATTTGGCGCAATGCAGCAACGCGCGTTTGATGTTGTCTTCCACGGTGCGTACCGAGATACCGAGTTGCTCGGCAATTTCCCGCTGTTTCATGCCTTCGAAGCGGTTCAGATAAAAGATGCGTTGGCACAGCGACGGCAATTCCGCCAGACTGCCGATCAGGCTGTCCAGGGCTTGCTCGCTCAAAGCCACGGTTTCGGCGCAGCGCAGATCCGGGGCATCGGGCAAGTCCGGTTCCGGCCAGTCGGCAATCGTCGCGTTACGCGCGCTCTGGCTGCGGTAATGGTCGTACAGCAAATTCTGCGCGGTGCGAAACAGGTAAGCCCTCAGGTTGCCGACTTTGCTTAGATCCTCGCTACGGCATAAGCGGACGAAGGCTTCCTGGCTGAGATCGGCCGCGGTTTCCCGGCAGCGTAGCCGGGCGAAGAGCACGGCTTCCAGCTCGCTGCGGCAGTCGAGATAAAGCTCTTGTAAGGATTGGCTGACAGAAAAGGACATGAGCTGCTGGCTTGGCGGTGCGGAATGCGAGATGTCCTTTGCACACCAGCAAAATTAGCGCCGCAAACCGGAAACCGTCTGCAATCAGCAGGCTAAGCCTTCTGTCGCAGCATCGGTCGGCCCGAAATCAAATAAGCTATGTTAAATAACCCAAGCCAAAGCGGCGATATGGCGCAATCGCCGACCGGATATCAGCCGACCGCGGTGTAGTTGGCGGCCGCTTCTACCAACAACTCGTCGATAAAGTACCGGCAGTAGTTGGGCACGTACAGTTGTTTCAAATACGCGATCTTGGTGGTGGAACTGGGTATCAGGCCGGCCAGATCTTTGGCGAGCAAGTCGCTATCCCGACCGGGCTCGTAAGACGTACCGGCGATGATGCCGACGCCCATACCCAGCCTCACGTAAGTTTTGATCACATCGGAATCGGCCGCGGCCAAGGTAATATCCAGCGGCAAGCGCGCATTTTGAAAGGCTTTTTCGATGGCGCTACGGCCGGTAAACCCCGGCGAGTAGGTCAAAATCGGTTCGGCAGACAGACGTTGCAGCGTAATTTCGCCGTCGGCCAGCCGGTGTCCGGCCGGCATGATCGCGATGTGATGCCATTCGTAGCACGGCTTGACTACCAGTTTGTCGTCGTCAGCCAACTTTTCGGTGCAAATGGCGAGATCGGCCTGATGCCGATGCAGCAAGTTGACCAGATTATCCGGCGAGGATTGCACCATATAAATCTTGATGCCGGGATATCTGGCCCGGAAGCGGGCGATCGGCCCCGGCAGCAAATATTTGGCCTGGGTATGCGTGGTGGCGATGCGGAAGGTGCCGTGGTTGTTGTCGAGAAAGTCGTCGGCGATCAGTTGAATGTTCTTTTTCGCCTGATTAATCAAATCGACTTCGTCCATGATTTTTTCGCCAAGCGGCGTCAGGCCGGTCAATTTTTTACCTTGGCGAATAAATAAAGGCGAACCTAATTCGGCTTCGAACAATTGCAATTGGCGGCTCACCGCCGACTGCACCACATGCATTTTTTCCGCGGCCTTGCTCAGGTTGAAATCGGTTTC
Source organism: Methylomonas sp. Uni0011 (assembly GCF_056850255.1). NCBI lineage: Bacteria > Pseudomonadati > Pseudomonadota > Gammaproteobacteria > Methylococcales > Methylococcaceae > Methylomonas > Methylomonas sp. Uni0011. The sequence goes on along the minus strand of NZ_JBVVNO010000002.1, from coordinate 543,046 downwards.
TTGCAGATTACGCAACAATTCGAGTTGGTTTAAATTCATCTAATTCCTCAAAAAAAACCCACCGTCCTGGAAACTTTTTTTAACTAACCTATACTGTTAGTCGACGGTAGCAAACCAAATCTGATCTGTAGATATAGGATTGTGATTATATCGTTTTATCCTAGAGGTTTAGCACGCTGACATAACGACCGCCTCGCTTCGCCGCAGCGGTCGTTATTTGTGGCTAACCTCCTCCTAGCTACAGGGAAGTTGTTTATGGCGGGTTTAATTACCCGCCATTTTTTTGCGCAGCCCGGCGGCAAATTCTGCCGGCATGATATTCAAGCGCCCCTCTTCTCGGACAGTTCCTGCAAGATTTTCGCCAACAATTCGGCCAATTCCATCGCCAGACCGGAAGTGTCGGCTTGTGCGTCCTTGGCCGCCAACTCGGTTTGCTGCGCCAGTTGTAACAGCGATTGGACTTGAAAAATCCCGGCAAAGGCTTTCAAGTTATGAGCGACAAACTTGATCGTCGCCAAATCGCCCTGCTCTGCGGCCAACCGCAGTTTTTCCAGATTCTGTTTTTGGCTGCCGTCGACCGCGTTGTCGATAATCTTATCGACGAAAGTCTGGCGGCCGTCGAAACGCTCCAGCATCGCTTGCCAATCGATCAATCCCGAACTTGGCGACAGTTGCGTATCTGCCGCATCCTGGGGCGGCGGCGCAGGCAAGTCCTGGTCGACCGGCACGGCAACGACGGCCGACAGGCGCAACGGCACCGCCTTCACAATGGCCTTGACCAAGGCGTTCTCGTCGACCGGTTTAGTGATGCGGTCTTTCATGCCGGCCTCCAGACAACGCGCACGCTCCTCTTCCATGGCATGAGCGGTCAAGCCGATCACCGGCAAATCCGGAGCCAGCGCCAACAGCCGCCGCGTGGTCTGGTAACCGTCCATGACCGGCATTTGAATATCCATCAAAACCAGATCGAACGCCTGAGGGCCTGAGCGCTGAATCAAATCCAGCGCCTGCTGGCCGTTCTCCGCGAACACCACCTCGGCGCCTTCCGTATGCAGAATGTCGGCCAGCACCAGCCGATTCAACTCGACATCTTCCGCGGCGAGTATGCGTAGACCTTGCAATCTTGCACCGCTGGCGGCCAGTGCGCCGCTATCCCCGGTTTCCGGTTCTGCGGCCGGCAGCGGGACCGTCAGCACAAAGGTGCTGCCGACGCCGTAAGTGCTTTGCGCCTCGATGTCGCCGCCCATTAACCGCGCCAGATCCCGGCTGATCGCCAACCCCAAACCGCTACCGCCGAATTTGCGCGTAGTCGAATTGTCGGCCTGTTCGAATGCATTGAACAGGCGCTGCAACTGTTCCGCGGTCATCCCAATCCCGCTATCCATCACCGAGAAGCGCACGTTCTTGTCGCGACGGCTGATTTTGACCGCCACGTAGCCACTATCGGTGAATTTGACAGCGTTAGCCAATAAGTTCAGCAGTATCTGCCGCAAACGCAAACCGTCGCCGAGCACCCATTCCGGCAATTCGCCATCGAACTGCACCACCAACGTCAACTGCTTTTCCCGCACCCGCAGCTCCAGTAACTCGCGGACTTCGCCGATCAGGTCGGCCAGTTTGAACGGATGCGGGTCCAACTGCATTTTGCCCGACTCGATTTTGGAAAAATCCAGGATATCGTTCACCAGATTCAACAGGTGTTGGCCGGCTTCGTAAATTTTGGCCATGTTGGCATTTTCCGCCCCGGCCTTACGTAAATTCATTTTGGCCAAGCCCAGAATCGCATTCAGCGGCGTCCGAATTTCGTGGCTCATGTTGGCCAGAAAATCACTTTTGACTTGCGATAGACGCTCGGCTTGCAAGCGAGCCTGCTCTTGCGCGGCTTGGGTAGCCTTGTGGTTGCTGATATCCCGGATCACCCCGATAAAGATGTTCTCGTAATCGTCGATCAACTCGCTGACCGTCAATTCCAGCGGAAAGGTGCTGCCGTCCGATCTGAGTCCTTCGAATTCCACACAGCGGTTCATGATCGCGCGACTGCGGCTCGTCATATATCTGGCTAGATAGCCATCGTGGCTGGAACGATGGGGTTCCGGCATCAGCAGGCTGACATTGTGGTCTATTAACTGGTTTTCGTCGTAGCCGAACAAGTTACAAACCGCATCGTTAACCAACAGGATAGTCCCGACCTGGTCGATCAATACCACACCGTCGGCCATGGTACGCAAAATCGCCCGGTTGCGGGCCTCGCTCGCCACCAGCTCCTGCTTGGCCCGTTTGCGCTCGCTGATGTCGTGCACGGTTGCCTGCACCAGCTCTTCGTCGCCGATGACGATGCGGTTCAGTTGCACTTCGGCAAAGAACAGCTCGCCGTCCGCTCGCTTATGTTGCCACTCGAAGTGTTGAGCACCCTCCATCAATGTCCGTTCGATGTACAGTGCGGCCAACTCTGCGGAACAACGGCCGTCCGGCTGATATTCCGGCGATAGCAACACCGGGGACAGACTCAACAGATGCGCCAGATCGCGGCAGCCGAACAAGCTGACCGCGGCCGGGTTGGCCGATAAAAAGCCGCGGGCCTGACTCAAGGTCATGATCGCGTCCAACGAAAATTCGAATAAGGCCCGAAAACGTTGCTCGCTATTCCGCAGAATGGCAGCGGCTTGCCTTTCGAACGAAATATCGCGAATAAAGGCGTTGAATTCGACGGCATCGGCCAATTCGATTGGCGTGATAGCCAATTCCACCGGAAACTCGCCGCCGCTGCGGCGCAATGCGGCAACTTCTATGCGGCGGTTGACCGCGCTGCCTTTGCCGCTACTGAGAAATGTTTTCATCCCCTGCAAATGAGCATTGCGATACCGTTCCGGAAGAATCAAATCGTGTAATGGTCGGCCCAAGACTTCCTCGGCTTGCCAGCCGAAGATGGCCTCGGCTTGCGGGTTCCAGCCTGTGATTTCGCCATGGCGATTCATTTGTACGACCGCGTCCAAGGCGGTATTGACGATGCTGCGCAAACGGACCTCGTCTCGTTTTCGCTCCGCCATTAACGCGGCGAAGCCGTCTGCCATTCGATTGAAATGCCCGGCCACCCGGCCGATTTCGTCGTCGGAATCCTGTGCCAGCCTTTGCTGCAAATCGCCTTCGGCGAACGCCTTGGCTGCCTTCGCCAAACCGGCGATGCTGGCGCTGATCGACAAATGGGCGCCTATCGAAAAATAAGCGATCAACACCAGCAAAAAACCCGGCACACCCACACTCAACGCCAATGAGGTGTGCATTTCGGCTATCCGGCGTTGGATAGCCCGCTCCGTCTCGGGCAAAAAACTGTCGTATATTTGCTCGAAAACGCTGTCTATCGTGATGGTCGCGGTAGAAAAAAACTGATCCGGATCGACGGTAAACCGCTGCTGCAGCATATCGTCGATCAAATGCCCGGCGATCAGAGTAACCGCATCGCGGATACGATCCAACATCGCGGCCATCAACGGCAGTTGCGCCGGGTTGTAACGCTGGATGTCTTTCGCGGCGTGCTCCAGCGTTTTGACGTCGTCCAATATCCGGCTTTTCAGTACCGCCAGTTCCTGCTTTTGCGCGGCATCGATCTGCTTGGCGGCCAGGATGCCGACCCCCATCGCCCTGACCCGGCCAATGTTTTCCAAGGCCTTTGGCAGTTGCTCGACAACCAGCAAAATCAAGTGGTGGGTAGCCAGACTGGACTCGTTGACCAAGCGGCTTTCCTCGCTGACCAGTGCTGCGAGCTCCAGCAGGCCGGCAATCAAGTTACTATGCAATTCATAGCTGCGCTGCTGACTGATTTCGGTCCCGCCCTGTTGCAACAACAGCGCCCAATCCGTCTGCAGGCCCTCGGCTATCGCGACGCCCGCAGAACCGGCATCGCTAGCGGCTACCAGCTCGGCAAGTGCCGCAGTTGTCCTGGCTTCGACCAAGTCGCGCCGTGCCCGCAAACTTTCAGCTCCGCCGATTAAGCCCGCCGACAAGCCGCGATGCTGTTGAATCAATTGAAACGCCCGGGTAACGTGGGCAATCTGGCTTAATCCGGTCACTTCCCGCTGCGCATAGGACAGCGAGCGATTCAGATTTTGATAAAGGTTAAAAAATACCGCCAGTACCGCCAACAGCGACAACAGCCCGATCACGCTGAACTTTTTGCTGAAGCTCAAGCGGTTCATCACCGCTTCGGCCGGCAAAAACAAGACTTTTATGGGGTTCTGCCCGGTCTTCACGGGTTCCGGCTCACGCTTGCTCGCTTACTTCGGCGTTGCCGGCCAGTAAAGCGTTCTGTTTTTCCAGGATCTGATTCAAGCGCAATGCCAGCTGGTGGTCCTTATCGAACAAGCGGTCCAGCTGAGTCGTTAACTCTTCGACATAGCCGTGCAACAAATACTCCTGGCTATCGGTCAGCCCCAAGTGGACGAACGCGTTCTCCATGTTACTGCGGTGTTGTTCGGACAGATTGACCAGCTGCTGATGGTTGACCTGTTGGTTTTGTTCGATTTCGCTCAACAATGCATTCAATTCGCGAATACCTTCCAGTCTGGCTTTGGCCTGCAATTGGCGCTGCTGTTCGCCGACCATCGCCTCCATCCGGGCGCTGGCGCCCTCCACCAGAATCGCCAGGTGATCGCGCAAGCGGCCTATCGCGTCCGGATCGGTCACATCCAGGCCGGTCACCAACAAGGTCACGTTCGGAAAATTCAATACCAGTCGGTCTCCGGCCTGATAGATACGGCCGAGTTTGCTCACATAGCTTAGAATCGAGCGCTCCAACGCCGAACATACCGGCTCCGGCCCGAAAACGTGTTCGCCGCAGCTATCGTCCAGTTTCACCAGACCGCTGGCACCGTATTGCGGCAGCGTCTCGATGATCAATGCCCCCAGTTGCGCCGGGGTCCGGCATTGAAACGAAGTGCGCAGAAAATGCAGGATCGCTCCGGTCTCGCCCAAACTGGACATGGCCGTGAATGCCGTTTGCTGGGCGTAATCGAGCTGGGTGCGTAGATTGCGTTTTTGCTGTTCGGTCTCGATCGCCAATTCGACCTTGCGCAGCAATACTTCCTTTTTGGCGTTTTTCGGAATGAAGTCGTTGCCGCCGGCATCGAAGGCGGTTAACAGAATTTCCAGGTCATCGTGCGCCGAGACGAACATGACTTGCACCTCGTCGTTACCGTCGGCGCGAATCTGTCGGCAAACATCGATCCCGCTCTGGCCCGGCATCTCAATGTCCAGCAGAATCAGATTCGGCTGCAGATCCAATGCAGCCAAGCAATCGGCACCGTCGGCAAACTCGTGAATCTGATAATTTTGGCCTTGCAACTGGTCGACAATCACCAGCCGCAACAAGGCGTCGTCATCCACAACAAAAATACAGAAGGGTTTATCGGACATCTTATTTCCTCGGTGTCGCGCAAAATCGGGGCGAATACCGTCTACAAGCTTAGTTAATTTCGCCAAACTCACCAGCCGGAAAGGTTACAAAACCAGGCGAATGGTCCGTTCTCGCCAGTTCCGGGCTTTTCTGTTTCAATAGCGGCTTTTCCTTATATGCTGAATTCATGGATTACTCATCTGCGCTCGCCGCCGTTCTCGGCGGCATGCTAATCGGCGCCTCCGCGGCCTTACTGTTGTTTACCTACAAACATACCGCCGGTATTTCCGGTATCGCTGCCGGTCTGTTGCCGCCTTGGCCGAAGGGCAACGCCTGGCGCGTCTGGTTTCTGGCCGGTCTGGTCGCCAGCGCGCCGCTAGCGAAATTGGCCGGCGCCGACCCGGTCACGGAATTGCAGGCGTCGCCTACGCTTCTGGCGCTGGCCGGACTATTGGTCGGTTACGGTTCCCGCCTCGGCGGCGGCTGCACCAGCGGACACGGCGTGTGCGGTATCGCCCGCCTGTCGCCCCGTTCTGTCGTGGCTACGCTGACTTTTATGTTTAGCGCCGGCATCACGGTCTTCCTGACCCGTCATTGGCTTTGAGAGAGGGAAACATCATGAAACACGGAGTGATACTCTTCGGCTACGGCCTGCTGTTCGGCATCGGCTTGGTGGTTGCCGGCATGAGTAATCCGGCCAACGTTTTGGCCTTTCTGGATGTGGCCGGAGCCTGGGACCCAAGTTTGGCACTGGTCATGGCCAGCGCACTGGCGACCTTGGGCGGAGCCCGGCATTGGCTGCACCGCAATACCGAAGCCGCCGACCACGAACAAGACACCGGTCCGACGCCGGCAGCGATCGACGCACGCTTGGTCTGCGGCGCAGCGATATTCGGCGTGGGCTGGGGCATCTCCGGCTTTTGTCCGGGACCGGCATTGGTCGGTCTCAGCGCAGGGCTGGCCGGAAACTATGTCTTTGTTGCGGCCATGTTTGCCGGCTTCTACCTGTTCAAACGCTTTCACCGCAGCAATTGACCGGAAGCGGCTTGCAGCTTTGCCATCCAATCTCGCCGCATTTTGTCCGCTTTACCACAACAATCCACGCCGATCCGGCACCGGATCGGCGCCGGCTAACCGGTACGGCCTCGGCTGAGACCGCGACTAGCCGGCCTTCGGCGGTTATTTCCGGACGCTGGCGGCGGACCGCTAATTCTGGAACCGATTTTGCTGCATGTTCAGCAAACACTTGCCCAGGAGAATTAAGATGAGTCTATTTATCGCTTCGATGACGCCGGACCGGGCGTTGGAAGACAGCGCCATCAGCCAAGCCATCACCAAGATTGCAATCGCTTTGGCCGGCTACCGGCAATTGCCGGTGCAAAAACGTTCACCGGCCCTCGATATCGTATTTATGCTACCCGGCAGCCAGGAGCGCGCGGCGTTCGCCGGATTACGCATCCGCGGCTTCGACAAGACCGGGCAGAGCTTGCAACTCGAAGCGGCGGTGCCGGACAACATGATTGGCTCGGCGCACGCGGAACGCTACGTCATCGCCGTGATGCAGGACGCGATCGACGCCGGTGCCGAATTTTTCCGCGAACAGCAAATCTTGTTCGATGCGGCGGAGCATCTGGCTTTGAGCGAGGCGCTGACCGAGAAACCCCGCTACGCCATTAACTGAATCGCCGCTGGCAATCCGGCAATTTGCGGCGGTGATGGGGACGCTTCCGCCCCCATCGAAAACCGTCCCCTACCAGGAAAAACTACCGGTGACGGAGCCGCCGCCATCGTACAGATAGCCGGTTTTGAACGCGCTGTTGACGCTGAAAGCGCAACTGCCTTTGGCCGAACTGGCAAACGCCGGACTCGTGATGGTAGCTTGGCCGGTGCTGCCGGTAAAGCCGATCGCGGAGGTGGCGAGCAGGGTTTTGCTGGCACCGGCGGTCAAACCACCGCTCCAAACGCCGTAAATCGCCGCACCGGAAACCGTCGAGTTCAGGTATTTCAACGTTACGTTCGCCACACACTGCGCCTTGCCGCCGGCAAGAGTCCGACGCAGAATCCGGGTCGATGCCACTTTCATACTGTTCGTTACCGGACTTTGCTGAGCTTGCAGACTGACACTGGCGCTGTTCTTCAAACCGCTGTTGTCGGTCACCGTCAAGGTTGCAGTATAAGTTCCCGGCGTGTTGTAGCTATGGGTGACCGTGGCTGAGCGGCTCACCCCGCTGCCGTCGCCGAAATTCCATTCGTACCCAGCGATGCTGCCGTCGCGGTCGCTGGAACCGGACCCGTTAAATTCGACACTCAACGGCGCATAGCCTTGGTTCGGCAACGCGCTGATAATTGCCGTCGGCGCCTGCGCCTCGACGGCTTTAGGGTAGCTGCCGCTGATCTGGTAGCGTCCCAGGCTGCCGTAATCGCTGTATCCGGTGGTCAAGTCACTGAAGCCGACGCCTTCGATTTGCAGATAATATTGCCCAGGGTTCAGCACCGCAGCGACACTAGCCGACAAACTGTCGGCCGGACTGGCTTCGATAACGGTTCCGCCTTTGGCGTCCAACAGCTTCAATTGAATATCCAAATTTTGCGACACCGGGTCCGGGCTGGCATTGAATTGCACCCCGCCACCGCCGGTATTGAAGGCGAACACGTCGACGTCGCTACTGCGTTCGATGATACCGCTTTGGTCTACGGCACTGGAGTCGCCGGCGATAGGTCCGGCGCCAGCCGAATTGTTGGCATAGTCGTCGACTCTGAGCGGGGTACCGGCAGCGTGAATCACAGTAATATCGTCCTGCAGGTTGTTGGCGCCGGGGTATTCGCCTTTACTCCATTGCGTGACCGATTTGTAATAGCCGACCCCCATGATCGGCCCCCAACCGGTCACGCCGCTGCCGTGGCCGGAGTAGTAAGTGGTCGAGGCATTGCCGTCGTGGGTCAGATTCAAATTGTGGCCGACTTCGTGCGATACCGCTTCAGCGACGTATTTCGGAAAGCCGTTGCCCAATTTGTCCAGAAACACCCAGGCCGGCTGATAACGGTCCGGCTTGCTGGCCGAATAGTAGGAATAGACGTTGACGTAAGCCACGCCGCCGCAAGCCTGGTTGCACAGTTGCGGCATCGACCGGGTGATCACGGCCCGCGTGCCGTACTGGCCGTCGTCGGCCGCGGTCCGGAACAATTTATCCGCACTCGGCTCTTCCGTGGTCACATCGACATCGAACGGCGCGTAGTCTTCGGCCACCCGTTGCCAGATTTGTTTGATATTGCTCAATTCGGTGGCGCTAAAAGCCGCCGGATTGCCGTCGATGTCGTAGGCCGGGGCCGTCAAAGTCCCGGAATTCCATGCCGTAGCCGTAGCCACATGGCCGTTGAAATCCAGATAAATCAGACGGTTGGCGCCAGGCTTGCTGTGCAAGGCAAAGGCATCGGTGCTGGAAGCGACGCTCATGCCGCCGCTTCCGGCTTGGGCCGGCGCGGTAGCGGTCGCCTCCTGCCCATCGCTCTCGCCCGGCGGTAACGCATCGATGTAAAGCAAGCGGCCGCCCTCGTCGATCCAGGCGGTCGAATCGGTGGCTAAAATCTCGGCCAGGCGTTCGGCGGACATGTCGTAAGCTCGGGCGACCGCTTCCAGCTTGTCGCCCAAAGCCTCGATTGCGGCCTTACCGTTTTTCTTTTCCGCCAGCCGGATTTGCGGAAACGGCATTTCGCCGCCGTCAGCGCCGACCGCTGCCGAATCCGCCGGTACCGCGGCGGCGCTCTGTGCCAACGTGATCGGATTGTCGGCGCCGGAATCGTTCAGACCGGAAACGAAGGCCTGCACTCGGCCGTCAGGCAAGGCTTTTAAGCCGTAGTTGTAGCCGCTCAAGGCTGCTTCCGCATCCTCCCTGGAAGAGAAATACAAGGGTTCGCCAACCGTACCCGCCCCCGGACTAGGCATGGTTCTGGTTAAATCGTCCGTACTGGAGACATTTTTTTCGGGTTCCGTCGCGCATCCTGCCGCCAAAACCGTCAACGCCAACGAAGTGAGGAATATTTGCTTGTTCATACGCCGCTCCCGAGGTCAATAAATACGCCAGAACAGTATAGTCCTGTCAACCGAGCTTTAGCGTTGGGAGAAAGATTAAAATTGCATCCCCTCGCCAACCAAACAGCGGAGGCTGCTTAACTCAATTTTCAGCCCCCGAGCCCTTGCCCGCTCGGGCTGGGTTTACTTGCCGCTTTCTTTCGACAGCAAGCTGTGGCGCAACGCCGACAACAGCAATACCGAACCGCCGGCCCCGGCCGCAATAAGCATCTCAGCCGTTTGCCGCTGAGCGTTCAACCAAATCAGCACTAGCGTCGCCACGCTCACCAGCAATGCCGCGACAGGGATGGCGCGCAAAACGGCACGGTACGTCCTGACAGGGGCGGCACGCCGGCGCTCGGCCTGCCAGAGATAAGCACCGACACCGACCAGCAACCCGGCTATCGAGAATCCCCAATTCAATATCGACGCTCCCTGGTTGGTCCCGGTTAGCGCTTGCAGATTCCATTGCATCCAAACGCAGCCTTCCGCCAACAAGGCAGCCGGTAGCAGACCACTGGCCCACGTCAGCTCCAGCGCCAAAAAAGGCAACGCCAGCGACGCCACACTGGCCGCACTAAGCAAACTGAGCGGATACGCAACCAACACGGCCAACTCCAAAGCGCTGGCGTCTGCGGCGTTCGGCAAATACAAGGCCAAAATGAAACCCAACAGCGCGATAGTCATCGCCAGGGTATCGAGCTTGACGGCCCGTAACCGGGCTGAAGAAACACGACGGCGCAGCGCTTTTAGCAGGCCGCAGGTGAAACACGGCCCCATCATCAGATAAAACACATCCGATGGCGCCGGAAACGGATTCCAGTAAAACAGTTCTTGCAGATTCCAACAGCATTGGCCGACAAAATACAGGCCGGTACCGTAACAAAACCAGCGGCGATACCAATACTGTCCGGCGTCGCCGTGTAGTGCCCCCTGCCAGGCGATAACCCAGGCCGTACCGGCACTGACCGTCCAATGCACGCTATCCAGCAACGCCAACCAGCTTTCGCCGGCAAACAGCGACAATACGGCTATGGCCAACAACAACAGGCTGGATACGGTCAGAATCGGTTTCAAATCGGCAGGCGTCATCGGTTAAGGAACGGTCATGCTTCATTTTAGCAACTGTTCCGAAATCCGAACCAAATCGGCGGCAAACGCCTGGCGGCAATATACCGCTCCGGCTCTGCGGCCCTTACGCTATGAGCGGCCGGCCGTCAAAGGTCCGCCTCGTCGTAGCCGAATGCAGCGACAAACCGTGCCAATTGCGGCATCAGCTCGGCGAAGTTTTGTCGGTATGGCCGCCAGCGTGCCAGTGCCGAGTTATACAAAGGTTGCGACACCGCGGCGAAGCTGGGCGTCGCCACGTAGCGACCGGCCGTGCGCTCGTGAAAACGTTCGACTTCGGGCCGCCAGTCGACGCCGAGCAGTTCGAATACGCCGCGGAAACTGGCTTCGAAATCGTTGACCACGTCTTCGTAGCGCAGCTCCAGCCAGGCCGGCGCGATCCGGTCGCGCAGGCTCAGCCACAAATCCATCACCGCCGCATACTGTTCGGCGACGCCTTGCCAGGACAACAGATTGACCGTGGCCGGCGACGCGGCGAAGGATTGCATCGCGCAACTCAGGCAAACGTCGCGCGGGTCGCGCAACGCAAACAGAATCTTGGCGTCCGGAAACAGGCAACTGATCAAACCGGTCTCGATACTATTCAATGCCACCTTGTTGACGAAGCGTTTGCGCAAGGCCTCCGGCCCGAACTCCTCCGCCACCCGCTGCCAGTAATAGGCGCGCAGTTGCCTGGCTTGCTCGATCCCGATCCGGGCCAACGCTGCCGGCGTGTCGTCGCCGATGCCGGCCATGGCCGCCAGTTCGGCGGACAGTTCCTCAAGCAGATGGTTTTCGTCGGAGGTCAATACCTGCGGATGGGCGGCAAGCACCTGTTCGGTCAAGGTCGTGCCGGAACGCAGGAAACCGATCAGAAACACCGGCGCCGGCAAGCCGTCGGCCAGTTGTTCCGGGGTCCAGCGCTTCAGCAAGGCGTCGCTGTAGCCCTGTTTGAACAAGGCAATCTTATTAAAAATGTAAGCGGCATCGAACGCCTGGTTCTCCGGCAATTCCCGCTGCAACGCGCCAGCCTTGGCAAACATCGCGAACGCCTCGGCATAGCGTTTCTGCTTATCGTAGACCTTGGACAGTTCCAGGCAGGCACGGGCCAATTGCCGGGTATCGGTTTCGGCGGCGACCACCCGCTCCAGCCGCTGCCGGGCCGCATCGTAGTGTTTGTTGTCAAACTCCAATATCGCCAGCAGGATATGAGAACCGGCATCGTGCGGCACCAGTTTCAATACCTTCTCCAGCGCAGCGATCGCCGCGTCGGTCTGATGCAAGCGCTGCAGGCAAACCGCCACCCCGTAATGGGCCGAAGCATTGTCCGGCATGGCTTTGGCGGCCGCCCGCGCCAGTTGCAGCGCCAAGTCCATATCGCCCCAAATTTGCATTTGTTCGGCAAATCCCAACAATACCCGGCCGTCGGTTTTATCGGACTGCCGCAGTAAGGCTTTCGCCGCCCGAGCCAGATAACGTTTGCCTTCGGCCAAACGGTGGCGCCAGCACAAGCCCTGGCCGACGCCGGCCAAGGCCTCGGCATGGTTGGGCTTGAGCTCAAGCACCTGGCGATAGCATTGCTCCGCCGCCGCGAAATCGCGGCGTTGGTAGGCATGGTAGCGTGCAGTTTCCAGCAATTGCTGCAAGCCGGTTTCGCCTGCCGGGGCCGGCGTCGGCTGCGCGCAGCAGTGTTTATATTTGCGGCCGCTGCCGCACGGGCAGGCTTCGTTACGGCCCGGTTTGGTCGAAGGCTTCGAATTCATGGATGGGTGTTAGGGTTAAACAGCCCGCATCATAACGGGAAAACCCGAAAACGGGAGCACCGCAGCCGGCACTCCCGTCCGGTAGGTCCAAGCCCGGCCGGGTCAGACGGTCGAGGCTTTACGCCGTGCGCGCAGACTCCAACCGGCGACGACGCTGCCGAACAACCAGACCGCGCCCGGCAGCGGTACTTGCGATACGGTAATGCTGTTGCCGTTGCGGGCGAAATTCAGCGTATCGGAACTGAAGGTAATCCGGTAATCGGCGTAGTCCAAAATCGGGTTGGCGTAACCGCCGGGTGCCGAGAAGCTGTCGCCGCTGTTGATGCCTGCGGCGGCTTCGGCATCGGTCAGCCGATAGTCGGCGATTACGAAACGATACGCGCCGGCAGCCAAAGCAATGTCGAAGGCCGGATCGCGGCGAAAATGGATGGAACCGTCGGCCGCGCCTTGCTCTTGGCTGCGGGATGTCAAACTGATGGTACTGTTGCTGACCGTCGCACAGTTATTGGCGATGTCGTCGCAACGGGCCAAGTGGTTGGCTGCGCTCAAGCCCGCAGAACCGTCGTCCAGATACCAGTGGGTGTCCGGGTCCAACCAGGTCAGTTCGCCGTCGCCGTTCAAATCGGCCGTCGCGTAGCCGGCGGTCGCGACATTGCTCTGTGAGGCCTCGTAGGCCGCCAGATTGACGCTAAAACTGCCTGCGGTTTGGATAGCGATGTTCCAAACGTCGAACGTGGTGCCGCCCGCTTGGCGGAACAGGGTGCCGTCGACCACCAGAGTATTGGCTTGCGCCGGCGCGGCCGCCGACAAAACCGCCGCCAAGGTGGCGGACAAAGTATATTTCATCATTTCAGTCTCCGAATGGCCTTTAAGTTGCGCCCGAATCGGCACCGGCGATACCGGAGTTCAGGCTTAGGCCGGACAAACAAAATCGGCCGGGATGTGCGGCCCGGCCGCCAACCCCGGCGTCCCTGCCGGGGCCGGACCGTCCTGGTCCGTAGTCGAGCGTCCTTGAGCGGTCTGACCGTTAACGTTGATTGACGACGGAATTACGCCGATAGCGCTTGGCGTCGTTTCAGGCCCAACATGCCGAACAGCGCGCTGCCGAATAGCCAAACTGCGCCTGGGACCGGAACGGCATTGATCTGCACGTTATAAGACCCCGCCAGCCAGCCGCCGGAACCGTTGGCGGTACCGCAATTGGTCTGGGTATAGCAACTGCCGCCGACGGCCATGATGTAGTAGCCCGGCGCCAAATTCGCCAGATCCAAGGCCGCCCAGTCCAAACCGCCTGTGGTACCGCGGCTGGCACCGGCGCTGCCGCTACCGACCGCATAGCCGGCGCCGTTGGTGAAGCTGCTGTCCGCCGGATTGCTGTTACCGTTCGAATAACCGACGAAACCGGTGACGTGAGTCGAGGTAGCCGGCGGCGTGCCTGCGCCCAAACCGTTCATCCATTGGTTTTTATGGGCGCCGCCGCTCGCTTCCGGGCCGCTGACCTGGCTGTAACGGTGAGCGCCGCTGGAATGGTCGACCGGGCCGTTGACGGACCAAATCGAAAAGCCGGGGTGCAACAAGGCATTGGCGTTATTGGCGCTGACCACGATTTTGACGTCGGTGGCACTGGTAACCTGGAATTGGTACCAGTCGGAGGTATGACCCCAACCGGAACCGGCCGGACCGCCGCCGTCGGCCCAGGCTTTAGCGGCCACGCTATCGTTATGGCTGTAAGAAGATCCGGGCGTCACGGTGGCAACTTGGCCGTTGGCAGTCATCGCGGTCAAGCTGAACGCGCTGGCATGGCTGGCGGTTAACGCCAAAGCCGCGCCGGTCAGTAGTTTGGCAACGGATTTTTTTGCGAATTTCATTTAAATTCCTCGTATGTTTTTTAGTCGGCGGCACGCGAATTCCCCGGTTTCGCGATACCACAGTTTGCATCTTCCAATTTGTTCGGCACGGACAGGCGGTACCGGCATCCCTGCATCGGCCTAAGCCGTACCCTGCCGTCACCGGCTCGACAACGAGCCGATAAGCGTGATGCAAATCACATACCAAAATAAAAACATGAGAATTTACGGATGGCTACATTCGAACTGACTCGACAAAAACCGCGCAACTGCTAGGTGATATGACTGACGTACTATGGCATTTGCCGCAGTTTGCGTATTCCTGCCAGGCACCGGCTCGGCCAAGGTCTGACCGACTTCGCTTCCGCCAGACCGATGTGCGTCGCCGCCGGTTGGCGGCGACCTGCGATCTAAACCCGGCTGGCGCCGTTCAAGCGGCCGCCGCGACGCGATAGCGCAAATCCAAACAATGCGCCGGAGAACAGAAACGCCGAAGCCGGCAGCGGCACCGGCGCCGCGGCCAGCGGCTCCATCCGCCAGGCCAACGCATAATCCCAGACGAAATCGCCGGCCGTGGCCGCAACCACCCGCAGCTCGTAAGCGTGACCGCCGCGCAAAGCCAGCCACAGGTGTTCGCTGTTGTCGACGCGGCTATCGGATAAACCGACCGTACGCTGCAGCGTGGTGTCGAACAACTCCAGATCCAGATCGTACAAGACCGTGGCCAAGCTGCTGTCGTCGGCGACGCCGATATTCCAGACCAAAGCCGCCGACAATTGCAGATCCTTTAGCGCGGTGATTTTGTAACTGGCGCTCCTATTCGAGTTCAGCCCGCCGAATGCGTCGTCGACATCGAACCCGGCCGGCCGCAGCTCGGCATTGCCGCCATCCTCAATACTGTCTTGTTCGCCGCCGGCGATGATCCGGTAACTATTGAACACATTGAGCTGGCCGGCACCGAAGCGGTCGTCCAAGCCGTTGGCGGTCTGGTGGCCGGCGCTGCGGTAATCGGCAAGATTGGCGGCGGTCGAGGTATTATCGGTGGTCCGTTCGGCCCCGGCCATCAGCGCCGCCTTGACCGTCTCGGCGCGTTCGGCGTTATAAACCTGGCCGATGCCGGCAATCATTTGTGCCGCGTTGGACAAATTGCCGGCACCGCTATGACCGGTTTCGACCAGCAAGGCCGCGGCCGCAGCGACCATAGGCGTCGCGCCGCTGGTGGTGGAGCGCGGCGCGACCAAATCCGGCCGGGTGCGGCCGCCGCCGTAGACGCTGTCGACCCGGTCCGAACCCCGGTCGTGGCCGCCGTCGCTGCGGCCGACCGCAATCGTGTTGTAAGCGCTGCCGAGTAACGGCGAGTCGCTCGGCCCATTGTCCATGCCGACCACCTGAATGAATTCGTAACGCTGGACGATGCGGTCCGCCAAACGCAGGTAGGCGCCGATGTCGGTTTCGCTGTCGGCCCTGCCGATCCAGCTATGGTTGGCGATCCGGGCCCCGGCAAGCGGGGCTTCGGCGCTAGCGGCGACCAAGCCGTGCAGCCAGTCGTCGGCGTTGTACACGGCAATGTTGGCGATGCCGGGGGCGATGGAATCGTTACCGAAAAACATGGCGGCAACGCCGGTGGCATGATCGGAGATGCCGGTACTGGCCAGCGGCCCCGGATAACTGAAGGTTTTACCGGCAAACCGGGTTTGCCCGGTGTTGGGTGCAAACACCGGATAGCGCAGCTTGTCGGATTGTGGAACCGTGGAGGCTTCGGCCAGAACGACATTTACGCCGGCCCCGGTCGGCGCGGCACTGCCCAGCAACTGCTGCAATTGCCGATAGCCGATGTCGTCCCGGTAATCGGCTTGCGCCAATCCGCACCACAGGCTCGCCAGCCCCAAACCCAGCCGTTTCGTCGCACGCATCGCTAACTCCCGTTCCAAGTGACCGCAACCGGCGGGCGGCGCTTGCTTCGGTTCGGCGACTCTAACGCACCAACCGCATCCGCTTGCCGGTCAGGCTACTATAGATAGTCGAGAAACGTGGAGACGCCAGCCGTGGGCTACAACCAGCCGGAGCGCTTCAGGCGCCAGTACAAGCCCAGGCTGCCCACCGCCACGCCGGCCAGCACCAGCGGATAGCTGAAGGCCCAATCCAGTTCCGGCATGTGGCGGAAATTCATGCCGTACCAACTGAACACCATGGTCGGAATCGCCAGAATCGCGCCCCAGCCGGCCAGACGCTTTACCACTTCGTTTTGGCGCACCGTCTCGAAGGTCAGATGCACCTGCATCGCCGCCAGCAGCATTTCGCGCATGCCCTGAATCGCCCGGTCCACGCGCTTGATATGGTCGGCGACATCGCGAAAATAAAAGCGCACGTCTTTGTGGATCATGCCGCCGTGAAACCGCATCAGTTCGTTGCAGATGTCGATCACCGGATTGATCGCGCCTTCCAGCAGCAGCAACTCGCGCTTCAATTCGTACAAGCCTTCCATGGTCTGCCGGCTGGGCCGGTTCTGGAAGATGGCCGACTCCAACACATCGAAGCGTTCCTGCAAGCCGTTGATGACCGGCATGTAGTTGTCGACGATGAAATCCATCACCGAATACAACGCAAACCCGGAACCTTTGGCCAGCAATTGCGGCATGGCCTGACAGCGTTCCCGCACCCGGGCCAGGCTGTGCGAAGCGCCGTGGCGTACCGTCACCAAAAAGCGCGGCCCGACGAACAAATGGGTCTCGCCGAAGGCGACGCAGTCGTCGACCAGCTGCGCGGTCTGCAATACGATGAACAGCGAATCGCCGTATTCCTCGATTTTCGGCCGCTGATGCGCGGAACAGGCATCCTCGATCGCCAGATCATGCAAACCGAACTCGATTTGGATCGCCCGCAAAATGCCGCTGTCGGCCTCGCGCAGCCCCAACCAGACGAAGGTATCCTCCTTCAGCAGCACCTCGCTGATGTCCTCAATGGTAACGTCGCCGATACCGATGCCTTTCTGGTAGGCCACGCAACGCATGACCTTGGAATTATCGATGGCCTGATTCAAGAGCTTCTCCGCTTATTTGGCAATGGTGATGGCCGGGGCGCCTTGCTGGTTCAAATTGGCGACCGTCATCTGAAAGATCTGGCACAGCAGGCGGAAACCCTCGCGGTTCCACTGGTAGCCGGTTTCGGGTTGCAATGCGTAATTCTGCCCGCCGAATTCGACGCTGAGATCGCCGTCGTCGGCGCCGACTTGCAAGGCCAGGGTCTGCACCGGATTTTCGCGCACCGCCGGCGTCGCCGGGTGTTTGTCCACCGCAAACTCCGGCTCGTCGCCGAGGCCTTCGCCGATGAAGTTCAACACATTATGAAAGCTGCGCAAGCGGAACACGCCGTGCAGCGGCCATTCGCCGCCCGGATAGCCGGCGCGGATATCGACGCCGACATCGTTATCGGCGCCCTTCCCGGCCTCTTCGTGCAGCCGCCGCCGCTCGTCGTTGCTCAGTAGCGCCGGATCGTAATTGGTCAGCACGATTCGCCCCACCACCCGTTTCTTCAGCCGCACTTGTCCCGATTGCGGCAGAAATTCGACGGCGTAGTCTTTTTCCAGCTCGGCCAGATGTTCCGCCGCCACGCTGCCGGCCGGCAACAGCCACTCGCGCTCGAACATCAGCGGTTCGGCAAACAGTTGGTGCCGGTCCTGAATCGACGACAAATGCAGCACCGCCTGGCGGAACATCCGGTAGCCTGCCGCATCCACCGGCCGATTCGAATAGATGCCGTTTTGCGCGCCGCCGGCCAGACGCAGTTCGCCGGCCAGCAACCGCAGCAATAAATCCACGTCGACGCCCTGGCGCAACAGCATCGTCAGTTTGCTCTCCGGAAACGGCGTCAACATCCGCTTGGTGAATTCCTCGCCTTCGATCGGCACGATGCTGATGGTCGGATTTTCGGAGACGGTGCCGCCGAACACCGGCGTCAACAACGACCCGTTTTCGCCGGTAGCTGCCGGCGTGGCCCCGGCATTCAATTGAAAATTAAAGGTCGCGGCAATATTGGACACCCCGGTGAAATGCAAGGGCTGGTGATGGTGGGCTCGGGCAATGTTCAGCAACAATTGCCGCGACAGCGTATCGGCCGTGGCTTTGTCGTATTCGACCACCGCGCGGTCCAGGGCCAGCGGCGACAAGCAGCCGGACAAGGCCAGCGGCAGGGCCAAGCCGAAAATGGCCGGCAAACTTGGCAACGGCAGTCGGAAATGAAACAGATTGGGCATCGTGGCAAATAGGCAAAAAGACCGGTTAAGTTTGCACGCGCAGCTGCCGAAAACACAATCGCATTTTTTCGCCGCCGCACTCGCCGCGTCCAGAGGCCTGCGCCGCGGCCAGAGAAATTTGGGTTTACACTGTCGCCACCCGCCACTTCGTTAGAGTGCCGAACCATGAAAATCCACCATTTGACCGCTGCCGAAGCGCTGGAAAGCTTGGGCTCCAGCCTGAACGGCCTGGACGATGCCGTGATCGAAGACCGGCTGCGCGAATTCGGTTTCAACCGCCTCGAAGAAACCCGCAAGACCTCGGCTTTGCTGTTGTTCGCCCGGGAATTTCTGCATTTTTTTGCATTGATCTTGTGGCTGGCGGCCGGACTGGCGTTCTTCGCCGAATCGCAGCAACCCGGCGAGGGCATGCAGACCTTGGGTTACGCCATTCTGGGCGTGATTGCGATCAACGGCTGTTTTTCGTTCTGGCAACGACATCAGGCCGAACAGGCCATCTCCGCCTTGCAAAAACTGCTGCCGCACCAGGTGAAAGTCATCCGCGACGGCGAATTAGGCTTGGTTTACGCCGACGAACTGACGCCCGGCGACCTCTTGGTGTTGCAGGAAGGCGATAACGTGCCGGCCGATTGCCGCTTGGTGGAAGCGTTGGCGTTGCGGGTCAACAACGCCACCATCACCGGCGAATCCTTGCCGAAAGGCCGCGACGCACTGCCGTCCGCCGCCGAAGACATCGGCCAGAGCCGCAACATCCTGCTGGCCGGCACCTCGGTGGTGGCCGGCGAAGGCAAGGCCGTGGTGTTCGCCACCGGCATGCACACCGAGTTCGGCAAAATCGCCCACACCCTGAAAACCATGGTGAAAAGCCAATCGCCGCTGCAAAAGCAAATCGCCCGTTTGAGCCGCTTTGTGGCGCTGCTGGCGCTGGCGCTGGGCCTGGCGTTCTTCTTTATCGGCCAGGCCATCGGCCTGACCTTCTGGGAAAACTTCATCTTCGCCATCGGCCTGATCGTCGCCAACGTGCCGGAAGGACTGCTACCGACCGTGACGCTATCGCTGGCGATGGCAACACAACGCATGGCCAAGCGCAACGCCCTGATCCGCAATCTGCCGTCGGTGGAAACCCTGGGTTCGACCACGGTGATCTGTACCGATAAAACCGGGACCCTGACCGAGAACCGGATGGCGGTCAAGCAGCTGTTTGTGGACGGCCGCCATTGCGTCCCCGCAAACTTGGACCAACATAGCCTGCAACAGCACGCCGCGTTTCTGGCCGGCGCCGCCTTGTGCCACAACCTGAAACGGGTGGAAGGCATCACGGCGCTGGGCGATCCGATGGAAATCGCCTTGGTGGAAATGGCTCACGCCCAAGGCATGCGCATCGATTATCCGAAGATCGGCGAAGTCGCTTTCGACACCGACCGCAAGCGGATGTCCACTATCCACAGTACCCCGTCCGGAAACATGCTGTACTGCAAGGGCGCACTGGAAATGGTACTGCCGCTGTGCCGGCAGATTATGCTCGACAATAAGATAGAGACTCTCGACGACGACCGCCGCCAACAATTGACCGACGCGCTACAAACCATGGCCGACCAAGGATTGCGGGTACTGGCGCTGGCTTATCGGCCGCTGCCGGAGGCGTTACCCGACGATCCGGAACAGGATTTGGTATTCAGCGGTCTGGTCGGTCTGGAAGACCCGCCGCGGCCGGAAGTCGCTGCTGCCATCGCCCAATGTCACCAGGCCGGCATCAAAGTCATCATGGTAACCGGCGACCACCCGCACACCGCGGTCGCCATCGCCCGCCAAATCGGCCTGGTGCGCGGCGAACATCCCAAAGTCATCGTCGGCGACAAATTGAAGAAACTGACACCCAGCCAATTGCAAGTGGCGCTGGATGCGGCCGAGATCGTTTTCGCCCGGGTCGGCGCCGACCAGAAAATGCAGATCGTCGCAGCCCTGCAACGCAAGCGGCATATCGTCGCGGTCACCGGCGACGGCGTCAATGACGCTCCGGCGCTGAAAAAGGCCGACATCGGCATCGCCATGGGCAAGGCCGGCACCGATGTCGCCAAAGAAGCGGCCGACATGATTTTGCTGGACGACAACTTCGCCAGCATCGTCGCCGCGATCGAGGAAGGCCGCGCCGTATTCGACAACATTCGCAAGTTTCTGACCTATATACTCACATCGAACATTCCGGAAGTGGTGCCCTATCTGGCTTTCGTGCTGTTCAAGATTCCGCTGCCGCTGACCATCATCCAGATCTTGGCCGTCGATCTGGGCACCGACATGCTGCCGGCGCTGGGCCTGGGCGTCGAAAAACCCGACACGGATGTGATGAAGCAAGCCCCCCGCTCCCAAAAGGAAACCCTGATCGACTGGCGCTTATTGGCTCGCGCTTACGGCTTCCTGGGCGTGTTGGAAGCCGTCGCGGCGATGGCGGCGTTCTTTTTCGTGCTGGAGCGCGGCGGCTGGGAGTACGGCCAAATCCTGCACGGCCGCCAGCCCTTGTATTTGCAGGCAACCACGGCCTGCCTCAGCGCGATCATCATGATGCAGATCGCCAACGTCTTCGTCTGCAAGCAGCGCCAGCGCGGCCTGGTCGGCACGGCGTTGCTGGACAATAAACTGATCCTGTCCGGCATCCTGTTGGAACTTGGGCTGATCCTGGCCATCGTCTACACGCCGTGGGGCAACGCCCTGTTCGGCGCCGCACCGATCGGCGGCGAGGTCTGGCTGTTCACGCTGCCCTTCGTCGTCAGCCTGCTGGTCCTGGAAGAATTGCGCAAATGGCTGGTGCGGCGCTTCCAGCCGTTTCCGGTCCGGTTTAAGCCGGTCAAATTGCGCAAAAATGCACGCACCCAACGCTGAGTGATACCGGGAAGTAAGCCCCGTCGATGTCAGCCGGGCAGGTCGCTGGGCTCGCTGCTGATTGATACCTCAGATGCCGGAAAATTTAACAACTCAGCTCTGCTCTGAGGCCGATGTCCGAATCAGCTAGCGCGCGATACCGCGCCGGCACCCAGGATTTATGCGACATCCAACCCTAAACCGGGACGCATCTGCAAATGATACCGCCCCATTCCTGCGGGGTTGCGCTTGATTCTTCTAGTGTCGTATTTTTTTACAGTTATGTGAAAATCGCGTTACAAAGAACTCATAACTCTCTGATAAAGATCAAAATAGTTTTATAGGCATATTTCATGCTCAATCTAAAGGGAATTTTTCCTTTTTTTAACTTATATCTCATCGGGGGAGAGACGCCATGAAACTGAAACACTTATACATTGCAGCGATTGCGATCGGCATCGGGTTTGCCGCGCCGGTATTGCAAGCCGCCACCTATACGGTCGACACCTTTATCGGTTCGGCAAACCTCGGCAATTCCGGAGATGCCACCGAATTAAACGCATTGAAAGCCTTGTTGGGATCTAGCGGCAGTAATTTGGTGATGGACTACAAAAGCAGCGGCACGGTAACGGCATCCTCCGACGACGCCGGCAATTGGTACCTCGACGTCGCTCCGGATCAACCTGGCTATTTTCTGCTGAAATTCGGCACCGGTGGCTTGGGTGCAGTGGACGATACCTATTTCTTCGAAAACATCGGAGAAATGACCAAACTGGTTTGGACCAATGCTCTAGTCAGCAACATCACCGGTGGATGCGGTCGGAACAACTGCAATATCGGTAGATTGAGCCACTACGCTTACACCAACGGCACGGGTACCGACAACATTCCGACCATTCCGGAACCAGGCGTCTTGAGCCTGTTAGGTATCGGCCTGTTAGGTTTCGGAGCCAGAAAAATTAACGTCAAGCGCTAATCGGTTAGCGTTTTCATACCAAGCCGGCGTCAGCCGGCTTTTTTGTGTCCAGTTTCCGCCGCCTCCGGTTTCCGGATTGGCGCGTCTCAGTCCGCTACGTCAAGCCGCAGTTACCTCGGCAATACGGTTGAAGCCAAAGCTAGGCCACACCGTCCGGCCAATAATTAGCTAGACTAACTTCCCGAATTCACAGCAAACCAAACACATGCGGGAAGAAAGCAAAACCGAAGACCGAAAACTGGAGATTCAACAGGTCATCCGCTGGCTGCAAGAGGACCGGATTCTGTCGGCGCAGGATTTGGAAAAATGCCGGCAATATGCGGCAGCCAAGATCAATCTAAACAAGCATCCGCTCAAGGTTTTGTCAGAATGCGAGCTGTCCGACCAAACCCAGCTGGGCAAGACGCTGTCGCAGGAGGATCTGACCCAGTGGCTGGCGAAGAAGCTGGCCCTGCCATACTACTATTTCGACCCGTTGAAAATCGATGTGCCGACCGTGACGGCCCTGTTCAGCAAGGCCTACGCCGGTAATTACAACATTCTGCCGATCAAAATCAACGACGACGAAATCGTGGTCGCCACCGCCGAACCGTTCATCCGCGCCTGGCAAACCGATCTGGCGAAAATGCACCACGGCAAGATTCGTTGCGTATTCGCCAACCCCGACGAAATCAAGCGCTACCTGGACGAGTTCTATAACTTTTCCAAATCGCTGAAAGGCGCACAAAGCCACAACGACGGCCGCACCGCGGAGGGCCAGAATTTCGAGCAATTGGTCGAACTGAGCAAAACCGCGGATCTGGACGCCAACAACCAGCATGTGGTCAACCTGGTGAACTGGCTGCTGCAATACGCTTTCGACCAGCGCGCCAGCGACATCCACATGGAACCGCGCCGCCTGCAGGGCAATGTCCGGTTTCGGATCGACGGTATCCTGCATAACGTCTACCGATTTCCGATGCCGATCATGAACGCGGTTTTGAGTCGGCTGAAAATTCTGGGACGGATGAACATCGCCGAAAAGCGGCTGCCGCAGGATGGCCGGATCAAAACCCAGAACAGCAACGGCAAGGAAATCGAACTGCGGCTGTCGACCATGCCGACCGCGTTCGGCGAGAAGCTGGTGGTGCGGATTTTCGACCCGGAAGTGTTACTACGCGATTACGTACAACTCGGCTTCAGCAAGAAGGAACTGACGCTGTGGAACCGCCTGGTCGGCCATACCCACGGCATCATTCTGGTCACCGGCCCGACCGGATCGGGCAAGACCACGACTTTGTATTCGACCTTGAAGCGGCTGGCGACGCCGGAAATCAATTTATGCACGGTGGAAGACCCGATCGAGCAAATCGAGCCGGCCTTCAATCAGATGCAGGTCCAGGCCAATATCGGGCTGGATTTCGCCAACGGCATCCGCACCTTGCTGCGGCAAGATCCGGACATCATCATGGTCGGGGAGATTCGCGATCTGGAAACCGCGGAAATGGCGGTACAGGCCTCGCTGACCGGCCACTTGGTAATCTCGACGCTACACACCAACAACGCGCCGGCCGCGGTGACCCGTCTGCTGGATATCGGCGTGCCGGGTTACCTGATCCAACAGACCGTGCTCGGCATCATGGCCCAGCGTCTGATCCGGGTGCTGTGCAAGCACTGCAAAACTGCGGTACCCACCGACGAAAACCTGTGGCGGGGGCTGGTGGCGCCGTTCAAGGTGGCGCCGCCCAAGCAGTTGTTCAAGGCCGTCGGTTGCAAGGAATGCCGCAATACCGGTTTCGCCGGCCGGGTCGGCATTTACGAAATTTTCGAGAACAGCCCGGCACTGGAAAAGCTGATCGTGGAAGGCTGCGACACCGCCCTGCTGCAAAAACAGGCGATCAAGGAAGGCATGCGGCCGTTGCGACTCAGCGGCGCCGAAAAAGTCGCGGCAGGCATCACCACCATCGACGAAATTCTCAGAGTCGCGCCGGAACGTATCGAGTTGTAGTCCGGCCAATCGTCCCTCCCGGATAGCCCGCGCCGACACCGACCGAGTGCGCGGCTGGCCGGCGATTCGAAGCGCAAACCGGCAAAACAGCCAGCACACAGCAGCAAATCTCCCTTGCCGGCTCGACCATGGGCCGGCTGTCAGCCCGTCAAAAAATCGCACAGCCGGCGGCAACCCGGCTTATTGAGCGGCAGGCGGCGTCTGGAATGCGCCTTGTCGGTAGAGCTGATCGTAAAGATGGTCGCCGATTCGGCGGAACATGGCGTCCTGGTTCTGCTTGGAAAACGGCAACGCAAACAGCATAAACAGTTCGACGTAGCCTTTATTGGATTCTTCGATACTGCCGCTGTACTTTTTGCCGGTCTTGACGTCGGCCAAGGTGTATTGGATGTCGTAACTCTGGGTCACGGTGTACGGGATCAAGGTCAGCGTCAGCCCGCTCAAAATCTGCATGCCGATGCTGGAATCGCCGTATTGGCTGCCGCTCAAGGTCAATTGGTAATCGGCTTTACCGGTAAACTCGCCGGGTTCCACCGCTTCGTGATCGCGGATGTAGCCTTTATCTTGCCAGGCATCCATCACGTTCTGGTTGATCAAGCTACCGGCCAGATTGGACGTGACCATTTTGCCGCCTTCCAAGGTAAACGCGAAGTCGCCGACGGTGTGCTCCACCATCGGTTTCATCGTGTTGGCCGGCGGCGAAATCGGCCCCAGCTTGGTCCCGTCGCCAATGTAAGCGCAGCCCGACAGGGCCATACCGCAGACGGCGGCGATAGAACGCAGGGGTGGGCAAAGTGGTGATGTCATCGGTCTGGTTCCTATTGTGGCGTTTGTGCGAAAAGGTGCCGCCATAACTTGCGGCTAAGTTCCTCGAGTACATTCGGCTGACAGCTCCCGGTCCACCCCTTGCCGACGACTTCCGCGACATTGTCGCCCTGACGCCGCAGTTGCAGCCGAACATTGTTCATCGTCCCGCAGGCTTGCTCGCCCTGGTCGATACCGATCGTCGCCCGCAGCAACAAGGCGCCGTCCGCCAACTCGTCGACAAGACGAAAGCCGGCTGCCGCCAACGCCTGTTTTACCTCGACTTTCTGGCGGGCGGCGGTCACGAAGATCGGCGTCCGCGGGCCGTTCGGCAATGCGGCCGCGGCATCCAGCGGCGGAGCGGCCGGCGTGCAGGCGGCAAGCGCCAGTAGCGGTAACAGCGCCAACCCGAGCTTATCGCGTCTTTCCATCGTCATCGTCATTATGCCTTGTGGTTATCGCCGGTCCGCTCCGGCTCAACCGGCCGACATTTTCCGGAATGCCGGCGCCGGGTGCGGACAAATTCACCTTGGCCCAGTGGAAATGCTCACAGCCGGGCCAGACCGGGCCCGATACATTACTTCTACCCTTCAAGCCGATTCGGAACCCGGAACGCCGCCAGATCCATCCGGCGCTGCAGACTCCGAGCCGACTTGGGAAAACCGATTTTCCACAGGAGTTATCATGAAATTTACTTTAATCCATATTTTGATTGCAAGCAGCGGTTTATTGTTGCCGCTGTCCGGTCAGGCGCAGTCGATTCGGGTCGATTACACCGGCACCGTCACCGATATCGGTAGTTTGCTGGTCGGTAACGGCGTCGCCATCGGCAGCGCGATGTCCGGCAGTTTTACCTACGATGTCGACACCGGCGTCGTCAGCGCGTTTTCCCACCGTTTCGGCAACGGTTTCACTGCATCATTGGCGGCGCCGGTTAATTTGTGGGTACAGAACGACCAACAAAACGGTTCCGCCACTTTGCCGGCGGACGGTTTGATCGTGGGCGGCGCCAGCATTTCCAATACCGATTGGAACGGGCTTGCCAATCCGGCAATGCAATTCGGCTTGCTCCAAGAGAATGCGACCGGTCAACTCTGGAACGATACGCTACCGCCGGATTTGTCCGACTGGTCCTCGATCCCGCTGGCGGCCATCAACGGCCCCGATTGGCGCTGGCTGGACTTTAACGTCCCCAACCGGCCCAATTTCGCCGACGACCAAATCCGGTTCTCGGTCGATAGTTTTACGGTTACCGCAGTGCCATTGCCAGCAGGTATCTGGCTGTTCCTGTCCGGCGTGATGGCTACGCTGGGGATGCAAAAACGAAAAAATCTTGCATAAACATACGCATAGGAGTAATGAGGGTTTGCGGCTCGCATCAGCCGCCAGACAACCGCGCCGGGGTCCGGACGTCGACACGGCCGAAACCGGCGTGGACACTTCGATTCGGTGAAGCTAACGCTAAGCGCCCGATCGATGAAAACTAAATCTTGATTGAGGGGAGTCGCTATGGTCATTAAAACTTGGCTAGTCATTCTCGGCGGTCTGACCGCTGTCGGCCTGTTTGCTTTGATATTTTTTCTGGCAAAGAGTATGGGCATCACCTTTGGCGTTTATGCCGGTGCGATGCTGGTGTTTTACATCCTGGCGGCTACCACCGTCTCCGCCGCGACCGGATTTTCCGAATTCATCCGCGGTATGTTGGTGGGTAGCAATGCCTCGTTAAACGGCTTGCTGATATTCGAACTGCTCAGCCAGACCGGCAATGCCGGCTTGGCGCAGGGCGTGGCGATCGGCTTGTTCGGCTTGAACCTGTTGGCCATCGTCAAATGGATTTCGCAGTTCGAGGTTTACCAGGCCTTGATCGGCTGGTCTAACTGGTTTCTGCCGATGAGCTGGCCCATCGTGCTGCTGGGCTTGCTGTTTCTGTTGTTCAGCCTGTTGCTGGCCGCCGTCACCGGCTTTCAAGTGCAATACCT
The DNA here is from genome assembly GCF_056850255.1 of Methylomonas sp. Uni0011. Lineage (NCBI taxonomy): Bacteria > Pseudomonadati > Pseudomonadota > Gammaproteobacteria > Methylococcales > Methylococcaceae > Methylomonas > Methylomonas sp. Uni0011. The sequence continues at coordinate 516,017 of NZ_JBVVNO010000002.1, read as the reverse complement.
GAAACTGCAAGGTTTGCGCGTGGATTGGCCGACCGGCACGATTTTCGTCAAGGGCGGCCTGATCAGCAATCTCAACGTCTGGGATACCGCCTTCAATATGGGTAATTTCGCGTTCGTCGACATGAATTCCGGCGATTGGCACATCGAACACGAATCCGGCCATTCCCTGAATCTGGGCGCATTCGGCTTTATTTTCCATCTGCTGGGCGCGGTCGACGAATTGGTATTCCGTCAAGGCGACGCCTACTCCGAACGCCTGGCCGACAGCAATGCCGGCGGCGGCAACAACATACCGATGTGGGCCTGAGCAATGCGGTTCGCTTGAGTTAATCCGCAACGGCATACCGGCCGCGCCGGTATGCCGCTTCTCGCAGCTTGGGTTAAGCGCGATTTTAGGGCAGACTGTGTCATCCTTTGATACCGAATGACGCCGATGCCTGTATTCATAGCCTGCAGCCTGATCCTGACCACCCTGATCGAAACCCATAACCCGGTTTTGCCCTTGCTGAATCTGGAAGCCGTTTGGATGTCCGCAGCCGCAATCGCGGCGATATTCTTGCTGGCGGGCGGCCTGAAACGCCTCAGCAGTACCGTCTGGCAAGACGGTTTTGCCTGCGCCAGCCTATGGGCTTGGTACGGCTACTGGAAACCGCTGTTCAGCGAAGGTTCGCCGCAATTCAGCGTGTTTCCGGTCTATTTCGCACTGCTCGCCGCCTGGATGCTGTTCGGGTTTATCAACCGCAGCCCCCGCTTCGATTGGGAATCCCAAGAAACCTTCCGCTACTTCGAGACCTACCTGTCCCGCGCCACGCCGGGTTTGATTGCCGCATTGGTACTGGTGTGTCTGGCGCTGCCGGAACATTATCTATCGTTCCCGTTGGCGATGACCTTCTTCATCATCCGGAGTGCGTTCCAGCGTTGTATCGAAATCATAGACCGCCTTTGACCGGCCTAGCCAATGGCTCGCTCCGGCCGCAGCCAAAACGTCGTCCCGGTTGCCGCTTGCCGTTCGAAACCAGTTGTCTTTATAAGCCATTCGGGTTACGGCTATACTTACCAGACGAGGCCTAGCACGCAAGACTCGGAGTAAGGCCAACCTGGTATGGTACTCCACCGAAACGGCGGAGAACGGGACACTTAAAATTACAAAGAATCAGACTTTGGAGGGTACAACCATGCTGGTGGACGAAGGCGAGAAAATTAAGGCTCTAGTCAGAGAATTCTTTAAAAAAGGCCATAAATCCAGTAATAAGCTATACGACGTGGATCTTGCTGGCTCTGCCATTTTGGCGACTATGAGCGCCAAAGGCATGACCCGATGGCTTGAAGCCGACGAGTCTGACAAACACAGGCTTAACGGCGTCACGTCGCACTTAGACTTGGCCGAGAAATTGGTGAAGATGACGATCGCCGACCGCTCGGGCAACTGCGGAGAAATGGCGGCATTGAGCGCTTACTACGCTAAGAAAATCTACAATATCAAGCGCGATTTACTCTACATCGGCATCGTTTACGGCAAAGGCGACCACGCTTTTTGCCTGGTTTCGCAGGAAGCGATCCCGGATACGGCGCGCAAATATGCATCGACGGCCGATTTCACCAGCCGCAAGATCGCCCAATCCTGGCTAATCATCGACCCTTGGCTAAATACCGTTTGTTACGCATCCAACTACCTGACCAAAAGCGGCGAGAAACTCGATAAATGGGCCACAGACGGCAAGCGCGTGTCATGGCATGGCGGGTCTCAAGGCCCAGGTTGGTACGTGCCTAACGGCGAATATAAGACCGAGTTCGGCAAAGCGCCGGTGTTTTTGGACGCTTTCTAGCCGGACCGCTCTAACGGCGCAATAAAGCTAACCGCAGAGCGCGAATGCTCGGACTCCGCGACTTAGCTCGGCGAGCGGCAGTAACGCCATCGGCCAATCGCCTCTCCGGCGAGCCTTCCCGATCCGGTCAGATCAAGCTGCCGAATTACGCAGAAATCAACACGTCGTTGAGCTGAATCACCGGTTCTATATCGGTGTAATTCGGCATATCACCCTGTAATTCGGCGGCATGCGGCATAAAAGCCGCCAAAAAATCGTCCACCGATTCGAACAGAAAATGACACATCGCGACATAAACCGGCTCGCTACCCGGCACCGCGCCGCTAAGCCCCCGCTCGACCGATACTCCGCGATACCCTGGGTGGGCGCTGAGGCGTGCTATCGACAGCGGCATGTGGGAATCCAGGTAATAAGCAAAATCGAAGCGGGCACCCGCCCGGTTAGGATACAGAATACTGATTTTTTTCATCTCCACCTCCTGGTTGCAACCGAAATCAAACGCTATAAAAACAGTCCCTCTCCAGCGTCGGCATAGCCAACACCGGAACCGGGCGGCTTAAACCTCGCCGGCAGGCCGGGCCCGCAAGCAGTCCGGTTGGTTGGCAAAGGTTTGCACGTCGCGCGGATTCGCGACGGCTGCTTTTTAAATGCCGGACCGCGAGCCGGCGTTAAATTTGACTGCGCGGTAGCGACACCATAAACCCAGGCATTTCAATCACAACATGCACCGGATTACACGATCGACGCGCTGCGCTTCGTTCCGCAGCTAAGGCCCTGCAGCGAATTCGCCGGCCGCGCTATAATCCGCCGAAAACAGCCAGCAGGAGAAAATCATGGCGGAATCCGGCCCTAACGCCACCATCATTGCTACCGTAATCACCGTGATCGGCTCGGTCGCGGTCGCGGCGATCAGCAATTGGGATAAAATTTCCCCCAAACCGCAGGTCTCTCCGCCAACAGCAACGGCAGTCACGCCTGAGCCGACCGCCAATGCATCCCATCATCTCAGCAGCAACACCCAAGTTGCCCTGCCGGTGCCTGTCATCGATATCAGCGGCACTTGGTACAACCCCGCCGCACCGGCCAACGGCTCGCGCATCGTCCAGCAAAATACCGGTTTTCAGTTCAACAGTTGGGGCATGCTGCCGCAAGGCATAGGCTACGAGTCCAAGGGCAGCGGGACAGTCGTCGCCCAGAACATCAGCTACAACTATTTCGCCCAATATCAAAACGGCTGGACTTCGCAGGGCAATTGCAGCGGCACCGTCAGCAGCGACGGCAACGAGATCACCGCGACCTGCAGCGACAACGTGTTGGGAACCTTCGTTTCCACCGGCATCAAGCAGTAAACTCCGACTACAGGCCGCCAAGCACCGGCAGCCGCAGCCTCAAGAAACCTCGCCGATAAATTGAGGCTTAACAGCGGCGCAAACTAGCGCTTAATCGGCGGACATGCCGCAGCAAGGGCATTTCCAATCGGCGTGCGCCGGCGGTTTGGGATGGACGGTATTGCGCAGTTTTTGGGTACCGCCGAAATCGTGAAAGTTGCGGCATACCTTCTCGAACGCCGCTTGTGGCGACACGGCGTAGCTGAACTTGAATTTGGGGTATTTACCGACATGCTGTTTCAACCGCACGTTGAGATCTTCTTCAGCCCGCCCGACATACTTGACGACGAATTTATGCGTGTTTTGATTGATCACTCCCAGGGCATAATTGCCCTCGGAGATTTTGGTAACCAATTCGTCGATCTTAGCCAGGCTCAGATCATAAGCGCCGTACATATCCAGTGAAGCCATAATTTACTCCGGTAAAGCCCTGCGTTAAACGTCGGGCAACATCACCCCAATGTCCGATCATACTCCCTATTGCAGAAACATCCGGTTTTATTGGGTATCCGCCGCGATCGGCCGTAACACTTTTCGATTGCGGCGATGATCCAAAGCTGGAGTTGCGGTCGATTGAAGTAGCGCAAAACGGACAGAAACAGCTTCCCGACGGCATGCGGGAGTAACGTTATAGGCAAAATCGAAGCCGACCCAGCTAGCACGACCGGAACCGAGCAGCTTAACGCTCGCCGACAGGCCGGGCCAGCAAGCGGTCCAGTTGGTTGGCAAAGGCTTGGACGTCGCGCGCACTCAACGCCGCCGGGCCGCCGGTATCGACGCCGCTGCTGCGCAAGCCGTCCATGAAGTCGCGCATCGCCAAACGTTCGCCGATATTGTGTTCGCTGTAACGCTCGCCGCGCGGATCGATAACGTGGCCGCCTTTGGCGATCGCTTGCGCCGCCAGCGGAATATCGCCGGTCACGACCAGATCTCCGGCTACCATACGCTGCACGATCTCGTTATCCGCCACGTCGAAGCCCCCGGCGACGCGCAGCATGCGGATATAACGCGAGGGCGGGATTGGGATGCTTTGGTTCGCCACCAGCGTGGTCGTCAACTGGCAGCGCTCCGCCGCCCGAAACAGAATGTCTTTGATCGCCTTGGGGCAGGCGTCGGCGTCGATCCAGATTTGCATGAGTATGGTGTGTTTTGTTTTAGCGGTGTCGCCATCGCGACGATTGATTTACGTCGGGTCTCGGCCCGACAGCCGAGATACTTTCTTTTGCGTCGCCAAAAGAAAGTATCCAAAGAAAAGGGGACCCAGCATTCCTCCTAGCTCACTCGACTCATCCCTGAGCTTCGCCCTTCGGATGCTACGCAGGCGAAATAACGGGACCAACCCCGAACCGGTCTCGCAGGTAATCAGCAGCTTACCGGGCAACAAAATAATGCTCATTGGTCTGCTTCCGGCCAGCCGGCGTTAAATCAGGCTTCACGATATCTACACAACTAATACAGTTTCTGGTTCCCAAACTCCAGTTTGGGAACTTTAGCTTGAAAGCTCCAGCTTTCGTTAATCTAATCGAGAAGCGACAGCTTCCAAGATCAGGTAACCAAGCCGGAGCTTGGTTACCAATCAATGCCCTGGGGCAATCGGCCCGCGACGCGGGCAAGTCTGGTTCCCACGCAGCGCGTGGGAACCAGAAAAAAAGGGCCGCAAAGCGGCCACACCTTTTCGCGCGAAGCGCATACCCAATCCCCTATGCCGCACCGAGCACCGGAGGGTTTGGGCGGAACAGCCCGGCAGGGGCGCGGCAGGGATGCCGCGCGTTTTCGGAGGGCTAGGACAGCCCTTCCGAAAACCCCGCTCAAACCCTCCGGCGCGCAGGATATAAGCGGCATCGGGGTGGCCTTTTCTTTGGATACTTTCTTTTGGCCAAACAAAAGAAAGTATCGCGGTTGCCGGTCCGCGAACCGGCATTAAATTGGGCTTCGCGATAGCGAAACAAGACCCATTCAAGCTTTTAATTCCGCGTGGGCACAAAAACCGTGCCCACCCTACGCGGCTAAATTGAGATACCTTGTTCCCAATTTTCATAAACATCATAGTCATTCTCTTCATCAATTTCTATCTGATGAATACAAGTTTCATTTTGATTGCGTGCGACCTTATAAAGAGCAAAGTTATCTACAGCTAAAGAGCCATCCTTTAACTTTCGCATAAATTCTTTAACCAAATCTGGCGAATGTGTTTCTATTATGATATTTTAGGACTTTGAATTAATCGTATCAATAAAAACTGTTGCAAGCTCTCTGGACGATTTGGTATGCAAGTGGATCTCAGGTTGTTCAAACAAAAGCGTTGCATTATGTGGAGCAAAACTACATTGAGTAAGCACAGGTAAAATCTGCGAAAGACCATATCCTAAGTCTGCTATAGGAAACTCTGCGCCATCATCTAACCCAAGCTGTAAATCAACAAGGTCTGATTTTCCAACTCTCGACAAATTAACAGAGTTTGCCAATCCCAATTTTTGAAGCCATCGCGCAATCTGTTTGATATGCGGGCGCTTAGTCGTTTGAAACGACTCGTTTGCTAGCATCGTAATTGCAGATTCACCACGCGCACCTACTTCAGATGGATTTGCACCACGCGTTTCATATTTTCTTCTGGGAGACTCTCTGAAAGGACCAAGATAGAAAGTATTTATTAACTCAGCCGATAAGACCGCTTGAACTCTAAACAAGGGAAAAAATGACTTTGGATCTCCGCTATTAATCCCTCTAAATATACTCTCTGGATCAACTAAAAAACCAGCACTTAGTTCACATGTAATTTTCGACGATGTATTTTTATTCGTAATTACGTATCCTTTATTACTCCATTTGTAACCATATTCTATATCTCCAATTTTAACGCTTGCGTTTTCAATGCGAATATCCTGGGTACGTTGAGAGCATTTAAACTCATAAATTGCTTCTACAGCCGATTTTTTAGCAACAGGCTTATTTTTTTCGTCAAACTCATGATATAAAACATCTTGAAGGGTTACGCCAAGCGCAAGAGTGTCTTGATAAGATTTTGAGTGAATAACTTCTATAAATCTTCCCAAGTGAACATTAGCATATTCATCGTCAATCACTAATGGTGTTGAATTATTTGGAACTTTTAGAGTTTGGCTTAGACAAGCCAGAGCGTGAATACAACTGCTTTTTCCAGATGAGTTTGCTCCAATAAAAACGGAAATAGGTTTAATATCTATCCATTTCCCAGATCCAACACCTTTAAAGTTTTTTATATAAAGACGGCTGATTGCCATGATGCTCTCCCTGACACTTTTTAAAATTTTTCTAAAATCAACGCATAAGGCGGAATTTTCATATGTTCCCCCAAAAATGACGGCATCCAATTGGCGGATCACCTATCGGCATCTACTCTACAAATCCAACCAAAATCGCCATCAAGCAGCTCGATATTGCCTAATATCGAGTTCAACGCCGGCATTAACAGCGGATTCAGCCTGCTCGAGAATTGAGGCGGTAATGCTTTCGTTGAAAAACTCTTCCCCGCAGTTATTACAAATCTGCGCCGGAACGTTTTTAAAAATCAAAGTCGCTCCGCCTCTTTCCAACGTCATGCTTGCAGTACCGTTAATCGTTTCGCCATGTTTGCAAATTGGACATTTCATGACTTTTTCCTCTTAAAATCGCATTCCCACAGTTTTGGATCAGGGCGATAAGCCGTGATGATAATCGTCTGACCGTTTTCCGATTGCGCAGATAAAACGTGAATTGGGTTTCCGTCGATCCAACCCAAAATCAAACGACTGGGGTACGGAGTATCGTTTGGATAATCCGAAATTATTTCGCCTGACGATAATACCGAACGAATATCCTCATCACGGATACTGCGTTCGAACATGCGAATGATCGCATGTTTACGATATATCAAATCCATTGAATAACATCAGGCGAAATTATTAACCACACTTCGACTCCCCACAATTCAAACAAGTCATACACCCATCCATCAACACCATCGCCTTGGTCGAACACTTCACGCATAACACCGCCTTTTCCGGAAACGCCTGGGCATCCGACTCACCATGCGCGGCTTCGAATTCCCGGCGTTTTTCGGCCAAAAACTGCTTTTGATGATCGGTCATTTTTTCCGGCTTGATCATGCCGATGTGCTTCATGTGCGATTCGATCGCCGAACCGATTTCCGCCACCAAGGACGGCATGAACACGCCGCCTTTTTTGAAGTAGCCACCGCGCGGGTCGAACACCGCTTTCATTTCTTCCACCAAGAACGTGGCGTCGCCGCCTTTCCGGAACACGGCCGAGATCACCCGGGTCAAGGCCAGTACCCATTGGAAATGCTCCATGTTTTTGGAGTTGATGAAGATTTCGTAGGGCCGACGTTCTTCGTGGGCGGTGCCTTGGTTGAGGATCATGTCGTTGATCGTGATGTACAAGGCGTGCTCGGACTGCGGAGTTTTGATTTTGTAAGTCGAGCCCAACAAGACTTCCGGCCGCTCGACGTTTTCGTGCATCGACTCCAGCGAAGGTTTTTCGGCTTCCGCTTGTTGCACCGCTTCCGCGCTGTCTTTGCTCAGCACTTTGTAGCCGACGATTTTTTTGTTGATTTTGTGTAGGGTCATCTCGTTTACCTAAAAAGGTTGTCGACTCGCCTGTGTAACGAGCCGTGTATGTTCTTAAAAATTAGGAGGCGTTTGCCCGTTTTACCGAATCGAGGTAGAGCGTATCCGGGCAAATATCCTGCTCGTGCGGCCAGACTACCGTGCCGTCGACCACTGCGGCGCGTTTGAAATACTGCCTGTCGCTCAATTCCTTGAATACGCCGAAATCCAACAAGGGTGTGCAGTCGTAAACGCCCTGGCTACCGTCGGTGAATTCCAGCATTAACGAGTAATCGTCGCCGGCTTGTACCGATTTGACTCTCGGGTTCATGGCTTACCTCAACGGTTCGATTTTATAGGGTTGCTCGCCGGTAACAGCCAATTGCCAATCGGCCATCAGTTCGTCCTTATGCAGTTCGATCCAAGCCTGCAGCAATTTCATTTGGGCTTTGGGGATCTCGCCTTCCAGAACTTCACCTTCGGGAATCGCGACTACGACTTCGCAGTCTTGGTATTTGGCATGGATATGCGGCAGTTTGTGCTGCTTGTTATCCAGAAAATACATGTAGACGATGATGCCGTAAAACATTGAAATCGCTGGCATGGCAAATCTCCCAAGACGAATCAAAACTTCCCGTAATACCCTTCCTTCAACGCATCGAACAAATTGGCCGCGGTGTGAATTTCGCCGTCGTATTCCACTTCGTCGTTGCCTTTGAATTCCACGACGTGGCCGTCTTCCAGCGTGAATTGGTAGGTGGTGTTTTCCAGATCCGATTCCTTGACCAGCACGCCCTGGAACACTTCCGGGTTGAAGCGGAAGGTGGTGCAGCCTTTCAGGCCTTGCTCGTAAGCGTATTCGTAAATCGACTTGAAATCTTCGTACGGGTAGTCGGTCGGCACGTTGGCGGTTTTCGAGATCGACGAGTCGATCCAGCGTTGGGCGGAGGCCTGGATGTCGACGTGTTGTTTCGGGCTGATATCGTCGGCGGCAATGAAATAATCCGGCAGTTTTTGTTTCGGGTCGTCGCTGTAAGGCATCGCGTCCGGGTTGACCAGATGGCGGTAGGCCAGCAGTTCGAACGAGAACACGTCGATCTTTTCCTTGGACTTTTTACCCTCGCGGATCACGTTGCGCGAATAATGGTGGGCAAAGCTGGGCTCGATGCCGTTGCTGGCGTTGTTGGCCAAGGACAAGGAAATGGTGCCGGTTGGGGCGATCGAGCTGTGGTGGGTAAAGCGACAGCCGACATCGGCCAGTTCCGCCACCAACTCCGGCTCTTCCTGGGCGACTTTCTGCATGTAACGGCTGTACTTGGCGTGCAAAACCCGGCCCGGCACCTGGTCGCCGAGTTTGTAGCCGTCGGCTTTCATTTCCGGGCGTTTGTGCAGCATTTCGCCGGTCACTTCGAACATCTGCTCCATGATCGGCGCCGGGCCTTTTTCCTTGGCCAGCTCCAGGCCGGTGCGCCAGCCTTCCAAAGCCAGTTCCTTGGTGACTTGCTCGGTAAAGGCCAGCGAATCGGCATCGCCGTATTTCATGCCCAGCATGGTGATGGTCGAACCCAAGCCTAAGTAGCCCATGCCGTGGCGGCGCTTACTGGTGATTTCGTCGCGCTGTTTTTCCAGCGGCAAGCCGTTGATTTCCACCACGTTGTCCAGCATGCGGGTAAAGATGCGGATGGTCTTGCGGTAATCGTCCCAATCGAATTTAGCTTCCTTGCCGAACGGTTGGTGGACGAAGCGGGTCAGATTGATCGAACCGAGCAGGCAGGAGCCGTAAGGCGGCAACGGCTGTTCGCCGCAGGGATTGGTGGCACGGATGTGCTCGCAGAACCAGTTGTTGTTCATCTCGTTGACCTTGTCGATCAGAATGAAACCCGGTTCGGCGTAATCGTAGGTGGAGGACATGATGATGTCCCACAGGCGGCGCGCCGGCATCACTTTGGTAATGCGGCAGGCCACCAGGCCGGCTTCGTTGACCACGTAGCCTTTTTTATTGGGCAGATCGCGCCAGATGATTTTGCTGGTGTCGGTCAAATCCAGTTTGTCGGCATTGGCTTCGCGCTCGGTGACCGGGAACGACAACGGCCACTGGCCGTTGTTTTTGACGGCTTCGACGAATTCGCTGGTAATCAATAGCGACAGGTTGAACTGGCGCAAACGGCCGTCTTCGCGCTTGGCGCGGATGAAGTCGACCACGTCCGGATGGGCGACGTCGAAGGTCGCCATTTGCGCGCCGCGGCGGCCGCCGGCGGACGACACGGTAAAGCACATCTTGTCGTAGATATCCATGAACGACAGCGGGCCGGAGGTGTAGGCGCCGGCGCCGGAGACGTAAGCGTCGCGCGGCCGCAGAGTCGAAAACTCATAGCCGATGCCGCAACCGGCTTTCAGGGTCAGGCCGGCTTCGTGGACTTTACGCAAGATGTCGTCCATCGAGTCTTCGATGATGCCGGACACGGTGCAGTTAATCGTGGAGGTCGCCGGTTTATGCTCCAGCGCGCCGGCGTTGGAAACGATACGGCCGGCCGGAATCACGCCCTTGCGCAAGGCCCACAGGAATTCTTTGTAATGCTTTTCCTGCAAGGCTTTGGTTTTCTCCACACTGGACAAGGCCTTGGCCACCCGCTTGTAGGTATCGTCGATGGTGTCGTCGATGGCGCGGCCGTCCTTGGTCTTCAAACGGTACTTGCTGTCCCAGATGTCCAGCGAAGCGCTTTGCAGCGGAATATCGGTATCGTTTGACGTCACAACATGAAGTTTTGCGGTCATTCGTAGCTTCCCTTGTTATTTTTGAGTTGATTACGGAACGGTGTTGCCGGCTGGGCCGGTACGCCGGAATGTTCGATGCGGCAAGCGGTGCGGCATAAATGATGCCCGCTCAATGCATACTGGATATAGTGCTTTGTAAAAATACTAGCACAATATATTGTGTTGACCACGGATTTTTTTACTAGTGATTCGCTACTTTCTTACTTGTTTTTTTAACTCAACGGTTTAGCGAAAACTGTTAATTCGGCAGGCTACAATTGCCGGCGGTTGGCGGCGGCGGCGGGTTAAGGCGGGGTTAATAAATCCGGCTAAAATGCGGATACCGGTGCAGTATCTCTAACGCGCCGGACAGCCACCCTGCGGCATCAGCGGCGGTGGGACAAACCTATTTTCGAAGAGGCGAACATGAACAACTTTACTAAAGCCGGCCTGCTGGCCGCTATGGCGCTTTGCCAAACCGCCTGGGCCGGGGTCGATATGCCGCGCGTCGACCGCCGCCAGGAAATCCAGGAACAACGTATCGAGCAAGGTATCGAGTCCGGCGAGTTGACCCGGCGCGAAGCCAACCGCCTGGAGCATCAACAGATGCGGATCGAACGTCAGGAAAACGCGGCTCAGGCCGACGGCGTTGTCACGCCGGCAGAGCGGGCCCGGCTGAATCACCAGCAAAACAAGGCCAGCCGCAACATCGCCCGCAAAAAACACAATCTACGCCAACCATGAGCGCTCGGAAAATCCGGCTGCGGCCGGATTTTCGTGTTAAGCGTCCCCTTTCATCAAACTCAGCAATTCGTCCGCCGAGACTTTGCCGCTGACGTCGGCGCCGTCCAGCAGGCTATCGGCCAGATCGCGTTTGTGGCTATGCAAGGCGACGATTTTTTCCTCGATGGTCTGCTTGGCAATCATCCGGTAGATCGTCACCGGCCGCTGCTGGCCCATGCGGTGGGCGCGGTCGGAAGCCTGGTCTTCCACGGCCGGGTTCCACCACGGGTCCATGTGGATCACGTAGTCGGCGGCGGTCAGGTTCAAACCGACGCCGCCGGCTTTCAGGCTGATCAAAAACAATTCGCCGTTGCCGCGCTGAAAGGCATCCACCCGTTGCTGGCGTTCTTTGGCCGGGGTGCTGCCGTCCAGATATTGGTAAGCGATGCCGCGCTGCTCGACGTATTCCTTGATCAATTGCAGATGGTCGACGAACTGGCTGAACACCAGCGCTTTGTGCTTGTTCTCCAGCAATTCGTCGACAATATCGCCGAAGGCCGCCAATTTACTGCTGGGCAAAGCCACCCCGGAATTGACCAGGCGGGTATTGCAGCAACTGCGTCGCAGCTTGCTGATTGCGGCCAGAATCTGCAATTGTTTTTGCCCGGCCGGCGTCTCGGCAGTGGCCAAGGCTTCCAGCGTTTGCCGGCGTAGCGCTTCGTAAAACGCCATTTCTTCCGCGCTGAGTTCGACGTAAACCGGTATCTCGGTCCGCGGCGGCAATTCCTGCAACACCTGGGTTTTGGTGCGGCGCAGGATGAAAGGCTGGATCAGTTTCTTCAACCGGTAGCGAGCTTCGGGGTTGGCATCGCGCTCGATCGGCCCGGCGAATTGGCGGTTGAATTGTTCCAGCGAGCCCAACAAGCCGGGGTTGATGAAACGGAACAGGTTCCACAATTCGCCCAAATGGTTTTCCAACGGGGTGCCGGTCATGATCATTTTGAAATCGGCCTGCAAATTCATCGCCCCTTGCGAGCGGCGGGTGGCAATATTTTTGATCCATTGCGCCTCGTCCAGAATCACGGTCCGGAACCGGATCTGGGCCAGTATCTCCGCCACGGTTTCCTGCTGCAGCAAGCCGTAACTGCAAATCAGCAGATCGTAAGGCCCCAGGCTTTCTATCACACCCTGGCGGTCGCCGCCGGCCAGGATTTGCGGGTTCAAGGTCGGGGCGAAGCGGCGCGCCTCGTTTTCCCAATTCATGCAAACCGAAGTCGGCGCGACGATCAGGCTGGGCCCGTCCGGCGCCCGCGCCAACAACAAGGCCAAGCCCTGCACGGTTTTGCCCAGGCCCATGTCGTCGGCCAGACAAGCGCCGACGCCCCAATGCGCCAGCCGCGCCAGCCAGCGAAAGCCGGCGGTCTGGTAGTCGCGCAGCTCGGCTTGGAAGGTCGACGGCAGTTGCGGCTGGTAGTCGCGCGAGTCTTTCAGCCGTTGCAACTGGTTCTGCCAATGCTGGTCGGCCTGAAATCCAGCCTCGTCCTGCCAGTCTTCCAGCGTCAATGCCGCCAACGGATTAAGCCGGACTTTCTTGCCGGTCAAATCGGCGTAAGCCTTTAAATCTTCCAGCCGGCGGCGGAATTCTTCGGTCAGTGCAAAAAACTGGCCGTCTTTCAATTTGAGGAAGCGGCCCTGGCGCTCGTCCAACAAACCCAGCAATTGGCGGATTTCGACTACGGTATTGTCGTCGACCCGCAATTCGCCCTGGACGCTGAACCAGTCGTTATCGCGTCTGACTTGCACGCTCAACCCGGTGCCCACCGTCTGTCCGAGCAGCTTGAATTTGACGCCTTCCGGCCACTCCAGAATCGCCACCCCTTCGTTCAACCCCTGCAATTGCAGCAATAATTCCAGGCACTGTTCGACCTGCTCCAACAAATATTCGCCGGCAGCGTCTTGTTCGGCCATGCTCAGCACCGGACAAGCTTGCAACAGGTCGGCTGCGCGCCGCTTTTCCAAGGCCAAGTCGCGCACGGCCTGCACCGGACGGCCGTCCAGCTCGGCCAGCACGCTCTCGCCGCCGTGACCCGGACGGTAGTAGGCGCCGCCGTCGGCCAAGGGCCGAATCAAAACCGCCACCCGCAAGCCTTCACCCAGCGGCAGGAGATGCACCCGCGGCGTACTGTCGGCGGCAACCTGCTCGGCGTTAGCGGAGCTGCCGCCGATATCGGAATGTACGGTCAACACGCCGGAAATCGCCGTCAGGGCCTGCAACACCCGTTCTTGCGCCGAAGCCGGCGCTTCGAGGCCGTTTGGGCCGAGGACGCCGTGAATTTTATGGTGCTCGGCGCTGAATTCGATCACCCGCAATCGGGTCGGGGTTTCCTTGCCGACATGAAATTTCTGCTCGTAACCGGGTTGCGGTTCCAGCGTGATCTTGATTTTGCCGCCGCCGTCCAGTTTCTTAACCCGCAACTCGGCATCGCCTTTCAAGACTTCCACTTTGGCGTCCGGCGTATCGGCCCAAAACAATAGCGGGTGGCCGATCAAGGCTTGCGGCATGCCGCTGTCGAAATCGAAGAACGTGGTACCGCCGTACCAGCCGCTATCCCGGTATTCCTTGATGTGGGAGCACAGTTTCAAGTCCTGTTCGGTCAAATAATCGAACTGGTCGGTTTCCTGCGCCAGCCGCTTCAAGGCCACCGCCCGGCCCTTGCTCCAACCGCCCTTGGCTTGCAACTTTTGTTCGCGCGGCTCGATCCGCACCCGATGGCCTTGCTCGTCGTAGGCCAACAGCCAGACCAATCGGGTCGGTTTGTCCACGGCGGGCGCACTGGCATTCTTTTTATCGGCCACCGGGAGATTTGCCAGCGCATCCAGCGCCACTTCCCAATCGGCACGACTGGCGAATAGATCGCTCAAAACCGGACGGCCTTGCAGAAACTCGCTATCCCATTGCTTGGAACGCGGCGGCTCGATGACTTTGAACACGGTTGCCAACTCGGCGGCCGGCCAGCGGTAGCCGTTATCCTGCAGGTGCCGGTACAGTTTCTGGGTCAGCGGATCGACTCGTTGGAAATGGTCGGCTTTGACCCAAAACTTGACCAGCAACGACATCAGGGGCAATAGCAGCGGCGGCGTGTGTAAGGTCTCCGGTAACCCGCTGTCGCGATAACCGTCGCCGATTTTGTAGGGCGGCTCGGGCGCCAGCAATTGGCTGCGCAGCTGCAGTTCGCCTTGCAGGAAGCGGTTGAACAAGGCCAGATCGTGGTAAACGCCGATCCAGTAACCGTCGCCCTTGATCGCTTGGTTCAGCAGCGTACCCAACTTGGCGCGCTGTTTGGCATCATTGTGCTTCAGAATCGCCAATGGATAAAACACGCCGGCCAGACCGTAGAAATAGGCGTTGCGCTGACCGGCCAGCTTGCGCTGCGCCGCCAGCGCGGCATCGTAGAGTTTGACGGCTTCGGCATAGTCGCCGCGCAGAAAAGCCAGCGCCGCGGCCAGCGCCTGCAATTCGGGATCGGCTGCGCCGCAAGTCCGAGTCGCCACCGTTTCCCAGTCGCCGCGCAGCAATTGCAACTCCAGACCGATCCGATTCAGAAACCCGAGGCCTTCGCCGTTATCGGCGAACATCAAACTCGCCAGCAATTCGTCGAGTTTCGGATCGGCATAAAGGTACAGCAGCTGATGCATTCCGGCGTAAGCGGCTAAGCCGACCAACAATTGCGGATGGTTTTTGCTGAACCAGGCGCTATCCAACGGATTCAAAAACCAGGACAGATACAACTCATTGGCCGGCGGCAACTTGCCCAGATAGCGCTCGCCGCTTTCCAGGCATTCGTCAACCTTGCGATAGTCGCCGCGGTAAAACTGCAAGCGCGCATCGCGGATACAATCCTCGACGCTGCCGTAACGGTAGTAGCCAATACCGGGCGGATTGGCCGCCAACACGGCCGACGCATAGCGTTTGAATTCGCCGGCATCGACCATTTGCCTGGCGATGACTTCCACCAAAGTCCGGCAACAACGGCTACCGCCGGATTTGGCGTTTTCGTCGATCAGCCCCAATTTCAATAGCGGCTTCAGGCGGCTTTTGACGACATCGGACTTCAATGCTTTACCGGCTTCCTTGATGCCCAAGGCGGCCAGACATTTGGCCAGATTGGTCGGTGAACTGTAACCGTAATACAGGGCCAGCAGCTTCATGATGGTCTGCTGGTCGGCGGTCAGCGATTGGTAAGCTTTGAGGCGCTCTACTAAACGTGCGGATTGCATGATACGACGGAAAACACAAACTAACGATAGTAACAGCTTGCCGCGACGGGATGAAGCCGGGATAACGCGCAGGACAAAAAAAAGCCCGCTTAGCGGGCTTTCTCTCTTAAGTGCCGGACTGCTCGGCTTAGAGCTTGGCCAGCACTCTGGCCACGGTTTCACCCATCGCGGCGGGCGTCGGCGCGATAGTGACGCCGAGTTCTTGCAACATTTCGACTTTTTCCGCCGCCGATTCGCCGGACGCCGAAATGATCGCGCCGGCATGACCCATGCGCCGGCCTTTGGGTGCAGTCAAACCGGCAATGTAGGCTACCACCGGTTTGCTCATGTTTTCCTTGGCAAACACGCCGGCTTCGACTTCCTGCGGTCCGCCGATCTCGCCGATCATCATGACCACTTTGGTTTCCGGGTCCTGCTCGAAACGCTCGAAAATGTCGCGATGCGAGCTGCCGTTGATCGGGTCGCCGCCGATGCCGACCGAGGTCGACACGCCGATGCCCAGCCGCTTCATCTGATCGGCAGCCTCGTAACCCAAGGTACCGGACCGGCCGACGATACCGACGTTGCCCGGCATGTAGATGTGGCCCGGCATAATGCCCAGCATCGACTTACCGGGGCTGATGGTGCCGGCGCAGTTAGGACCGGTCAGCACCATGCGCTTTTCTTTCGGAAACCGGCTCAGGAAGATTTTGACTTTCATCATATCCTGGGTCGGGATGCCGTCGGTGATCGCCACGCAGTATTTAATCCCGGCTTCGGCCGCTTCCATGATCGAATCGGCCGCGTAAGCCGGCGGCACGAAGACGATACTGGCTTCGGCGCCGGCTTGGTCGACGGCTTCCTTGACGGTATTGAATACCGGCCGGTCCAGATGTTTCTGGCCGCCTTTGCCGGGGGTAATGCCGCCGACCACGTTGGAACCGTAGTTGATCATGTCCTGAGCGTGAAAGGTACCGATCTTGCCGGTAAAGCCCTGGACGATGATACGAGTGGATTTATCGATAAAAATTGCCATGTTGTTTCCTTATCCTAGGGCCGCGACGACTTGGTTACGGGCTGCAACCGCCTTCTCGGCGGCTTCCGCCAAAGTGTCGGCAGTGATGATCGGTAAGCCGCTGTCTTCGATGATTTTGCGGCCCAACTCGACGTTGGTACCGGACAGGCGTACCACCAGCGGCACTTTCATATCGATGTTTTTCACGGCCTGCACCACGCCTTCGGCAATCCAGTCGCAACGGTTGATACCGGCGAAGATGTTGACCAGCATGGCTTTAACGTTTTTGTCTTGCAATACCATGCGGAAGGCTTTTTCGGTCCGTTCCGCGGACGCGCCGCCGCCGACGTCCAAAAAGTTGGCCGGCTCGCCGCCCGCCAGCTTGATCATGTCCATCGTCGCCATCGCCAAGCCGGCGCCGTTGATCATGCAGCCGATGTCGCCGTCCAGGCCGACATAGCTCAAGCCGCGGTCGGCCGCGGCCATTTCCCGCGGGTCTTCCTGAGTTTTGTCGCGCAATTCGGAAATTTTTTGGCGGCGGAACAAGGCGTTGTCGTCGAAGCCCATTTTCGCGTCCAGGGCGATGATGTCGCCGTGTCCGGTCACGACCAACGGGTTGATCTCGACCATGTTGGCGTCCAGGTCGCGCATGGCGCGGTAGCAACCTTGAATCAGTTTAACCGCGTGCGGCACCTGGTCGGCATCCAGGCCCAGCGCGAACGCCATTTCCCGCGCCTGAAAATCCTGCAAGCCGACCGCCGGCTCGATGTGGATTTTTTTGATCGCATCGGGGTTGGTCTCGGCCAGTTCTTCGATTTCCATACCGCCTTGCGCCGAGCCGACCATGACGATTTTTTCGTGAGCGCGGTCGATCAGCAAGCTGAAATACAACTCTTTGGCGATGTCGGTGCCGGCTTCGACGTACAGGCGCAAACATTGTTTGCCGGCCGGCCCGGTTTGGTGAGTGACCAGGCGTTTACCCAACAAGGCGTTGGCGGCGTCGCTGACTTCCTCGTGGGTTTTGCAGACTTTGATGCCGCCGGCTTTGCCGCGGGCGCCGGAATGAATCTGGGCCTTGACCACCCAGACATGGCCGCCGATTTCGCGTGCGCGTTGCACGGCGTCCTCCGGGCTGTAGGCCAAGCCGCCGTCGGCGATCTTTACACCGTATTCGGACAGCAATTGTTTTGCTTGGTACTCATGAATGTCCATGGGTTCTCTCGTGGAATTGGAAAATGTAGGTTGGGTTTACCCTTCGGGCATAAAAGCGAAGCGTAACCCAACATTAAAAGCCGTCGTGTTGGGTTACGCCTATCGGCTAACCCAACCTACATGTTTTTTATTGGCTTTTCGCGGCGATCGCCTCGGCCATGCGCACGATGTTGTTGGCCATGCGCTCGGAGGCGGCGTCGATCAGGCGACCGTCCAGTGCGGCGGCGCCTTTGCCTTGGGCGGCGGCTTCCTTTAAAGCTTCCAGAATGCGTTTGGCTTTTTCGACTTCGGCCGGCGGCGGGGTGAAGACTTCATTGGCCAAGGCAATTTGCGACGGGTGAATCGCCCATTTGCCTTCGCAGCCCAGCGCGGCGGCACGGCGGGCACCGGCTTTGTAACCTTCCGGGTCTTTGATATCGCCGAACGGGCCGTCGATCGGCCGTAAACCGTAAGCACGGCATGCCACCGTCATCCGGCTGATCGCGAAATGCCATTGGTCGCCCGGGTAATCCGGATTCAAACCGCCGATGTTGACGGTGCGAGCCCGGTTGCTGGCGGCATAATCGGCCACACCGAAATGCAAGGCCTCCAGCCGACCGCCGATCGAGCCCTGTTTGGCGATGTCTTCGACGTTGGCCATGCCCAATGCGGTTTCGATCAAGGCTTCGATGCCTATCTTGTTTTTCAGCCCTTGCTGCATTTCCAATTGATTCAGCATCGCTTCGACCATGTAGACATCGCCGTAAACGCCGACTTTCGGGACCAGCAAGGTTTTGATCTTGCTACCGGCCTGTTCGACCAGATCGACCACGTCGCGCACCATATATTGGGTATCGAGGCCGTTGATCCGCACCGACAGCGTGATGCCGTGGCCTTCCCAGTCCAGATCGTTGATGGCCTGGATCACGTTTTTACGGGCTTGCAATTTGTCATCCGGCGCTACCGCATCTTCCAGATCCAAAAAGATGTAGTCCACACCGCTTTTCAGGGCTTTTTCGAACATATCCGGATTGGAACCCGGCACAGCCAGTTCGCAACGTTGTACACGTTGAACATTGGCTTGGTAAAGAGTGTGGCTCATGAATGCTTTTCCTAAGGGTCTGAGAGTGTACGGCCGAATCAGCCGGGGCAAGTTGGCTAAAAATAGCCGGTCATTTTACTTTCGGGACCGTTAATGTCAATGTTTCCGGGCGCTTACGCGGCCATGAAAACTCAGTCCTGGCTTTAGAAGCCTAATCATGAAACGGATTTTGTCTCAATTTAACGTCGTAATCTAACGACAAACTGACTGGACGTATTTGGATTTCTGCGGAGGGCGCATGGAAAGTTGTTTTGCAGGAATAAGATAGTTTTGAACAATCAAGAAACATCACAAGTGTACAGGCCGCACATTCTGTCGGCCGCAGAAGAAAAATCGGGAATCCGCAACAATGGCCAACGCAAAATAAGGAAGGCCGCGGAACCAGGAATTTAACGAGTCTTGGCCTGTTCCGCCAACTTAGCCTTGCCGATTTGCAACATTTTTTCCTTATACTCAGGCAACATCGCTTTAAATTCGTTTTGAACCGCGTTTCGTTCCTGCTGATTGCCAAGGCTATTATCGAATCGCTCGATATCACGTTGAGCCGAATTCTCAATTGATTTGGCCTCCTCGGACAAGACCCTCAATTCACTTCGACTCGGTATGTCGGTCGGCTGTGTCGACGGCGACGGGGGGAGGAGCGGTCTTTCGCCCGAACCATCGCCTGAACCCGCGTTTTTCAGTTGAGCTGTTTCGTTAGCTTTCTCAGACCGGGCTTTTTCAGACGTAACAGCCCCCTCTTCGCCGGAACAGCCAACCAAGGTTGCGGAACTTCCACCCAATACCGCCACAATGGCTAAGCTCTTGACCAGTTGCATAATCGGCGAATAACTTCCCCGCCGCAGCCGGATCGAATGACCAGCGAGCTCCCGAAACATATTTACATTCCGTTCTGGTTGCATCTTATTGCACCCCCGTCGTAAATGTCCAATAGGTCCAGCCAATTCCGTTCCCGGCCTGGTCGGTCAAGCTTGCCCAGTTGGAGATGTAAACCCGGTATTGCCGGCTCGCCGTCAATGCCACGCTCGGCGTCAGTGTCACCG